>NZ_JBIVVI010000012.1:0-21303 GCF_044757675.1 Kitasatospora sp. NPDC091257 | reverse complement strand
CCCACCAACGGCTTCGCGGTCGGCTCCCTGGTCACCGGCCTGCTCCTGGTGTCCCCGGTGGCCCTGGTGTTCGGCATCCTCGCGCTGGTGCAGATCAACCGCCGCAAGGAGCGCGGCTCCGGCATGGCGGTGACCGGCCTGGTGCTCGGCACGATCGGCACGGTCCTGCTGGCCCTCGCACTCGGCGCGGCCGACTTCAGCTCGGCGCGGGCCGGCCGCTTCGGCCAGGCCCCGAAGGCGCCGGCCGGCTCGGTGCACTGGTCCGAGCTCAAGGCCGGCGACTGCTACGACTCCCCCCAGGGCGGTTCGACGACGCAGGGGGCCGGCGACGAGACGGTGTACTGGGTGCACCGGGTGGCCTGCACCGAGCCGCACCACGGCGAGGTGGCGGGCACCGCCGAACTCCCGAGCGGCAACGGCCTCTACCCCGGCGAGAGCGCGGCCCGCGAGTCGGCCGGCCGGCTGTGCCGCGCGGTGCTGAACGGCTACGCGCTCGACCAGTGGACCGTCCCGGACGGCATGGACGACGTCTACCTCTACCCGACCGCGAGGAACTGGGCGTCCGGCTCACGGTACGTCACCTGCGCCTACGAGGACCGCGAGGACCGGCACCGGGGAACGGTCCGCACCGACCGGAGCCGCCTGACCGCGCCCCAGCTGGCCTACCTGGAGGCCGCCCGGAGCTTCAACGACGTCTACCTGGACCCGCCGGACGCGGACGTGGCCGAGGCCGAGTCCGACCACCGGGCGTGGGCCCGACGGATGGCCGTGGCCTCGCGGACCCAGGCGGCGGTGCTGGGCGGGCCGTCGGTGCCCTGGCCGGCCGACGTCCGGCCGAAGATCGCCAAGCTGGTCGAGGCCAAGTCGCAGGCGGCCGCCGCCTGGGACGCCGCGGCCTCCGGCAGCGACCTGACGGGCGACCTCCGCCGGGCCAGGGCGACGGAGGCCAGGACGGCGCCGACGATCCTGGACATCCGCCGCGGGCTGGGCCTGTCCACCGGTGAGCAGGCGCCCGACCTGCGGGTCTGAGGCGCCCGCGCCCCTGGTTACCGGCCGTTGACCGGGCCCGTACCTGCCGGTAACCCACCGGCCGTACCGTCGTGGGCGCGTCCCCGGCCCGACCCCCACGCGAGCCGGGGACCGGCCCGCCCCACGCGAGTGGAAACGGGTCCGGCCCGGAGCGGGACGTCCGGCGGGAGACCCCGGGTACCCTCCCGCCATGGGCACCCACCGGGTCATGCGGCAGGACGACAACGGCAACCGCTTCCTGGTCGCCAAGGACCTCGACCGGGCCGAGGCCCGACGGCTGGCCGCCGGGTTCGAGGCCCGCGGCCACAAGCAGATGTACTGGGTCGAGGCGGACGGGGAGGCCCGGCCGGGAGCGGCGGACGGGACGGTCCGCAACGCCTGAACCCGTAGGGTCGGCCCCATGGACGCCACGACGGACACCCCCGAGACCCCCGACCCCCGCGCGACCCCGGCCGCTCCCCGGATCGTGGTCGGCGGCGCGCTGGTCCGCGGCGGCCGGGTGCTCGCCGCCCGGCGCAGCGCGCCCGAGGCGGTGGCCGGCCGGTGGGAGTTCCCCGGCGGGAAGGCCGAGCCCGGGGAGACGGAGGCGCAGGCGCTGGAGCGCGAGCTGCTGGAGGAGCTCGGCGTCCGGGCGCGCGCGCTGACCCGGCTGCCGGGCGCGTGGGCCGTGCGCCCCGGCCTGGAGCTGCGCTTCTGGGCCGCCGAATTGCTGGCGGGCGAGCCGCGCGCGCTGGAGGACCACGACGCGCTGCGCTGGCTGGGCCCGGACGAGCTGGACGCCGTGGACTGGATCGACCACGACCGTGACGTGCTGCCGCACGTCGCCCGGCTGCTCACGGAGGGCGGGACGGCGGGGGCGGGCGGCGTCCCGACCGGGGGCGACGCGTCGTCCGCCGGGTAGGTCAATCGGACAAGACGACCCAGGGGCCGGGATAGCCTGGAGGCTGCTGGGTATGTCACTTTTCGGCACTATTCGTCACCATCGGTGAGCCGTCCCCAGCCGGCGACGCCGATCCCGACCAGAGCCGGAGGCCCCGTCGGTGTCGACTACCGGGAACGGCGCCGGGGGAGAGCGGCGGGCAGGCTCCGCGGGGAGCGCCGCCGCCCGCGCCCGACTGCGCCGCGCCGCCCGTCCGGCCGCTCCCCGGCCGCCGGCCGGCCGTCGCCGCGGCGGCACCGGCGGGGCCCCCGGCGCCGCGGGCCCCGACCAGCCGGCGCCGGCCCCGGCGGCCGGCCCCGGCGCCCGGTCCGATCTGCGCGGCCGTCCCGGCCGGCCGTTCCCCGGCGGGCCCGCCGACGCCCCGGGCGGTCCGGCCGGCACGGGGGGTCCCGGCGGCCCGGGCGCGCCCGCCGAGGGCAGCCTGCTGGACATGCTCAAGGTCGCCATCGCGATCCTGGACACGGCGGGCCGGGTGGTGCTCTGGAGCCCGGCCGCCGAGGAACTGCTCGGCTGGCCGAACGAGCTGCTGGTCGGCCGCCGGATCGACGAGCTGATCCCCGACCGGGAGCAGGTCGCCCGGATCCGGCGCGCGATCCAGGACACCCTGCGGCACGGCCGCTGGGCCGGCCCCGCCGAGCTGCGCGACCGGGACGGCTCCCCGGTCGCCGTGGACGCCCGGATCTCCCTCCTGGTGGACGGCGACGGCACCCCGTTCCTCCAGGTCAACATGGCCGAGGCGGCCGCCGTCCAGGCCGTCGAGCGGGACCTCGCGGTGCGCGACGCGCTGTTCGAGCAGTCCCCGCTGGGCATCGCCATCATGGACACCGACCTGCGCTACACCGCCGTCAACCAGACCCTCGCCGAGATGAACGGCGTCGCCCTGGACGACCACGTCGGCCGCACCACCGGCGAGACCCTGCCGGAGCGGGCCGCCGACGAGATCACCGCCATCCAGCGCCAGGTGCTGGCCACCGGCGAGCCGGTCATCGACGTCACCCTGGCCTCCCCGGTCACCACCCGGGCCGGCTACCGCTCGATCTCCTACAGCCGGATGACCGACCGTTCCGGCCGGGTGCTCGGCATCTCCGGCACCGTGATGGACGTGACCGAGCGCTACCGGGCGGTCGCCAAGGTCGAGCACGCCCGGCGCCGGCTCTCGCTGCTCAACGAGTTCGGCTCCCGGGTCGGCGACCTGCTGGACGCCTCCCGGATCGCCCAGGAGCTGGCCGGCTCGGTCGTCCCCCGGCTGGCCGACCACTCGGCGGTGATCCTGCTCCAGGCCGTCGCGCACGGCGACGACCTGCCCCGGCACGGCCACGACCGGCGCACCTCGCTGCTCCAGCTCGGCACCGCCTCCGTCCAGGACGGCCCCGAGGTGGACGTGATGCTGCGCCGCGGCGCCCGGATCACCTTCGCCGAGGACTCTGTCTGCGGCCGGGTGCTGCGCACCGGCGTGCCCGAGCCGCTGTCCGGCGCCGACCAGCTGGACGAGGTGACCTACCCCGGCGACCCGAAGATGCAGGCCGCCCGGGACCTCGGCGTGCACTCGATGCTGGTCGTGCCGCTGCGCGCCCGGGGCATCGTGATCGGCCTGCTGCTGGTCAGCCGGTCCGGCTACCGCGAGGGCTTCGACCGGGACGACCTGGCCTTCACCGTGGAGCTGGCCGACCGGGCCGGCAGCTCGCTGGACAACGCCCGCCTCTACGCCCGCGAACGCACCGCCGCGCTCACCCTCCAGCGGACCCTGCTCCCGCAGCAGGTCCCGCAGCCCACCGGCGTCGAGGTCGCCTACCGGTACGTGCCCGGCAGCAGCGGCACCGAGGTCGGCGGCGACTGGTTCGACGTCATCCCGCTGCCCGGCGACCGCACCGCGCTGGTGGTCGGCGACGTGATGGGCCACGGCCTGCGGGCCGCCGCCACCATGGGACGGCTGCGCACCGCCGTCCGGGTGCTGGCCGCCCTCGACCTGCCGCCGGACGTCCTGCTGCGGCACGTCCACGAGCTGGCCGACGACCTCGCCCAGGGCCCGGACGAGGCGCTGCTGGCCACCTGCGTCTACGCGGTCTTCGACCCGACGACGGCCCGGCTCACCGTCGCCAAGGCCGGGCACATCCCGCCGGTGCTGGTGGTGCCGGGCGAGGCCGCCCCGGAGCCGACCCGCAACGGCGGCCCGCTGCGCGGCGGCGCCGGCCGCATCCTCGACCTGCCCTCCGGCGCCCCGCTCGGGGTGGGCGGAGTTCCGTTCGAATCGGTCGAACTGAAGATCCCCGAGGGCAGCCTGCTGGCGCTGTGCACCGACGGCCTGGTCGAGTCCCGGGACAAGGACCTGGACGTCGGCCTCGGCCGGCTGATCACGGTGCTCCAGGAGCCGCACGCCTCCATCCAGGCCGCCTGCGAGGCGGTGCTGGACACCATGGAGCAGGGCCGGGAGCCGGACGACGTCGCGCTGCTGCTGGCCCGGCTCGGCCACGGCCAGGCCGGCACCCCGACGGCGGGCTGGACCCTGCCCGCCGAGCCCACCGCCGTCTCCCGGGCACGCCGGCTGGTCCGCGCCACGCTCGCCGAGTGGGGCGTCGAGGAGCTCACCGACATCGCCGAGCTGCTGGTCAGCGAGCTGGTGACGAACGCCGTCCGGTACGCCAGCGCCCCCATCGGGGTGCGGCTGACGCTCGGCGAGACGCTGCTGGTCGAGATCTCCGATCCGCTGCCCGACCCGCCCCAGGAGCGGCACGCCGCCGAGGCCGACGAGGGCGGGCGCGGTCTGGAGCTGGTCCACCGGCTGGCCCTGCACTGGGGCGCCCGGGCCGAGGGGATCGGCAAGGTGGTCTGGTTCGAGCAGGCGCTGCCGGGTAATGAGCCGGACGGATCGTGAGCGGAGCGAACAGCGAGGAGGGGGTGCCGCATATGCCATCGGGCGCTCAGGGGGAGCGCGCGCTCCGGAAGGGGGCGCGGGCGTGGCATTGTGGTTGCGCGGGCGGTAGGACAAAAACCTTCGCCCGATCTGATGTTGTGATGTTGAGGGCGTGTGAACGTACCCCTCGATGATGAATACTCGGTCTTCTCGACATCCGGACGGTCGCGGGTTGGAGGGGTCGGTCCGTTGAACAGCACTCCGGCGCGGAGCGTGTCGCCGAGGAGCAGCGGTCATGCCGCTGTACCCGGGCAGGCCGGCTCCTCGCACCTGCCCGTACCGGACGGCGCGCCCGTCGGCCGCGGCCACCACCCCGTCGCCGAGGACCGGCCCTGGGGCGCGGGCGACCCCGGCTCGATCTACGACTACATCCGGGTCGCCACCTTCGCGATCGGCCCCGACGGGCGGATCAGCCAGTGGAGCGAGCGCGCCGCCGAGTTCTTCGGGGTCCCGGCCGCCGAGGCCGTCGGCGCCGACCCGATCTCCACCTTCGTCCCCCGCGAGCTCTGGCAGCGCGGCCGGGCCCGGCTGGAGCGCACCCTGGCGGGCGAGGAATGGGTCGGCACCACCCCGTACCGGGACGCCGACGGCGGCGAGGGCCTCGCCGAGCTCTACCTGATGCCCGACAGCTCCCTGCCCACGGCGGGCGCCACCTGCCTGGCCGTCGACCTCGGACGGCTGCGCCGGATCGAGACCGACCTGGCCGCCTCCGAGGCCGTCTTCGGGCAGACCCCCACCGGCTTCGTGCTGTTCGACGACCGGCTGCGGCTGCAGCGGGTCAACGACGCCTTCGCCTCCGGCATGGGCCTGGTCCCCACCGACCTGGAGGGCCTCACCCCGCACGACCTCTTCCCGCCGTCCGAGGCCGACCGGCTCTCCGCCGCCCTGCGCAAGGTGCTGGCCACCGGCGAGCCCGTCTTCGACCTGCGCTTCCACGGCGCCGTCCCGACCCGCGAGGGCAACCGGCTCTGGGCCGTCTCGCTGTACCGCCTGAACGGTTCCGCCGGGCAGACCATGGGCGTCGCCGGGCAGGTCTCCGACGTCACCAGCCGGCACGTCGCCGAGCGCGAGGCCGACGGCGTGCGCCGCAACCTGGCCCTGCTCAATGAGGCCAGCGCGCACATCGGCTCCACGCTCGACCTGGAGACCACCGCCAAGGAACTGCTGGACGTCGTCGTCCCGCCGTTCTGCGACCTCGCCACCGTCGACCTCTACACCGCGCTGCTCTCCGGCGAGACCGTGCCCAGCGCCGGCCGGCTCGGCGACACCGTGCTCACCGACGGCAGCGGCGAACTGCGTCGGGTCGCCGTCTCCAGCGTGGTCGGCGGCGCCTCCTCGGTGCTCGGCTCGGTGACCGGCCTGCCGATCGCCGAGGCCGGCGGCACCCTCTGTTACCCCCGCCGCTCCCCGCACGCCCGGGCGCTGCGCACCGGCCGCAGCGTCGTCCCCGAGCCCGGGCGCGACCCGCTGCTGCGCTCCACCCTGATCGTCCCGCTGGTCGCCCGCGACCAGGTGCTCGGCCTCGTCCAGCTCTCCCGGGCGATCGGCAGCGAGCCCTTCGACGCCCGCGACGTCGCGATCGCCGAGGAACTCGTCGCCCGCGCCGCCGTCTGCATCGACAACGCCCGGCTCTACCGGCGCGAGCACGAGCGGGCGCTGATCCTCCAGCGCAGCCTGCTGCCCCCGGGCAACCCGGCCGCCAGCGGCCTGGAGATCGCCTGCCGCTACCTGCCCAGCAACAACAACACCGAGGTCGGCGGCGACTGGTTCGACGTCATCCCGCTGCCCGGCAACCGCACCGCGCTGGTCATCGGCGACGTGATGGGCCGCGGCCTGCGCGCCGCCGTCGCCATGGGCCAACTGCGCACCGCCGTCCGCACCCTGGCCATGCTCGACCTGGAACCGGGCGAGGTGCTCACCGCCCTGGACGAGATCGCCCGCGGCCTCGGCGACGACTCGGTGCCGGTCGGCCCGCCCACCCCGTACGGCCGGCTCACCTCGACCGCCGACGAGGAGGCCCGCGAGGTCTACCTGGCGACCTGCGTCTACGCGGTCTTCGACGCCGTCAGCCGGCGCTGCTGGATCGCCAACGCCGGCCACCTGCCGCCCGTCCTGCTCAGCCCCGGCGAGGGCGCCCGGATGCTCGACGTACCGCCCGGCCTGCCGCTCGGCGTCGGTGGCGAGCCCTTCGAGGAGGTCGCGATCGACCTCCCGGACGGCGCCGTCTTCGGCCTCTACACCGACGGCCTGGTGGAGAGCCGCAAGCACCCGCTGGACGAGGGCCTGCGGGCCTTCCGCTCCGCGCTCTCCCACGAGGGCAAGGGGCTGGAGGACCTCTGCGACCACGTGCTCGGGGAGCTCAACCCGCACCACGGCGAGGACGACATCGCCCTGCTGATGGCCAAGGTGCACGCCTTCCCCGACGACGCCGTCGGCAACTGGTTCCTGCCGCCCGAGCCCACCTCGGTGGCCAAGGCCCGGGAGCTGGCGTGCAGCTGGCTGCTCGCCCGGGGGCTGGACGAGCTGGTCGACACCACCGAGCTGCTGGTCAGCGAGCTGGTCACCAACGCGCTCAAGCACGGGCGGGGCGAGATCCGGTTGCGGCTGCTGCGCGAGCGCAGCCTGGTCTGCGAGGTCTGGGACGACGGCTACGCGCAGCCCCGGCAGCGGCGCGCGCAGGAGACCGACGAGGGCGGGCGCGGCCTGCAACTGGTCAGCCTGCTGGCCGAGCGCTGGGGCAGCCGGCGCACGCCCAAGGGCAAGATCGTCTGGTTCGAGCTGGCCCTCTAGCCGCCCGCAACGGTGGGCCGGACGGGTGCAGTCGCCCGGCGGCCCGCCGTGTCGGCGCGGCCCGGGCGCCCGCGGCGGCGTTCGATAGCCGCCATGCGCGTCCGCCAGCTCACCGCCGCAGCCGCCGCGCTGCTGCTCTCCGCCGCTCTCGGCGGCTGCTCCGACGACCCGGGCCCCCGTGCCCCCGCCCCCGTGCCCGCCCCGGCCGACCCCACCGCCACCACCGGGGACGTCGGGCCCGCCGATCGCACCGCCGTCCAGGACGGCGGCACGCTGCGCTGGGCGGTGGACGGCGTCCCGGCCACGCTGAACGTCTACCAGGGCGCGGCGACCGCCGACTCGGCGCTGCTCGCCCACGCGCTGTACCCCTCGCTGTTCCGGCCCGACGAGCACGGCCGGCTCGTCCCCGACCCCGACTACCTGGCGGGCGTCGACTCCACCCCGCCCGGGGAGCAGCCGCAGGTGGTGACCTACCGGCTCAACCCGAGCGCCGTCTGGAGCGACGGCACCCCGATCTCGGCCGCCGACCTCGACGCCCAGCGGACCGCGCTGTCCGGCCCGGACCCGGCCCGCCGGAGCGGGAAGGCGGCCGGGTACGACGCCATCGACTCGGTCGCCCAGGGCGCCGACCCGCACGAGGTGCGGGTGACCTTCCGGCGGCCGTACGCGGAGTGGCCTGCACTGTTCGGCCCGCTCTACCCGGCCGCCGAGACGGCCGGTCCGGCCGCTGCTCCCCGGACGCCGGCCGACGGCGGCCGGCCGGACGCCGGCCCGTACACCCTCTCCCGGTACGACGCCGAGGGCGGGACGGTCACCGTGGTGCGCAGCCCGCTCTGGTGGGGCGACCCGCCGAAGGCCGACCGGATCGACTTCCTCGCCGTGCGGCCCGAGCAGCGGCTGGACGCGCTGGACCAGGAGCGCCTGGACATCGCCCCGCTCACCGCGGCGGTGGACCGGGCGGCGCCGGCCGCCCCTCCCGAGCCGTCCGCCTCCGCCTCCGCCTCCGCTTCCGCCTCTGCCTCCGCCTCCGCCTCCGCGTCAGCCTCCGCCGCGCCGCCGCCCGCGGCCGCGCCCGAGGCGGCGGCACTGGCGCTGCGGCGGGCCGAATCGCTGCCCGACGTCACCGTCCACCGGGCCGCCGCGGCCTCGCTCACCCAGCTCACCCTCAACGCGGCGCGCGGCCCGCTGACCGACCCGCTGGTGCGCCGCGCCCTCACCCGGGCCGTCGACCGGCGGCGGATCGCCGACGCCGCGCTCACCCCGCTCGGCCTGCCCGCCGCCCCGCTGGGCAGCCACCTGTTCGCGGGCGACCAGCAGGGCTACCGGGACAACAGCGACGCGGCCGGTCCGGCGGACCCGGGCCGGCTGCTGGACGAGGCGGGCTGGATGCGGCCCGCCGGCGGGGGCACCCGGGCCAAGGACGGCAAGCCGCTCGCCCTCTCGCTGCTCGTCCCGGCCGGTTCGGCGACCGCCGAGCGCACCGCCGACGCGCTCATCGCAGGCCTCGGGGAGTCCGGGATCGCGGTGCAGCGGGTGCCCGCGCCCGCCGAGTCCTTCGTCGGGGAGCACCTGGCGGCCGGGGACTACGACCTCGCGCTCCTCTCCTGGCCGGCCGGCCCCAGCCCGGCGGTCGAACAGCGTTCCGTCTACGCCAAGCCCCGGCCGGACCTGGACGGCGTGCCCGAGCCGGGCGGCAACTTCGGCCGCAGCGGTACCGAGGAGATCGACCGGCTGTTCGACCGGGCGGCCGCCGAACCGGACCCGGAGGCCCGGCTGGGCCTGCTCCAGGAGGCGGACGTACGGATCTGGCAGCTCGGCCACTCGGTCCCGCTCTACCAGCGGCCGGAGCTGGTCGGGGTCCGGACCGGGGTGGCCGGCGCGGGCGCGTACGGCTACGGGTGGCCGCGCTTCCAGGACGTGGGCCTGCTCCGCTAGAGCTCCCGGGCGAAGCGGCGCACGGCGTCAGTTACGGCCTCCGGAGCGTCGAGGTTCGCGAGGTGCCGGGCCCGGGGAACCAGCTGGACCCGGGCCCGCCCGCGCGGGTGGGCGGCGGCGAGGGCCCGCTCGCCGGAGCGGAAGGCGGGGTCCTTCTCCCCGTTCAGGATCAGCACCGGCGCCTCGATCCGGCGCAGGGCACCCGGCTCGAAGCGGCCCAGCTCCTCGACGCCCGCCGCGACCGCCGCGCAGGCGGCCGTCGGGCTCCACGGCTCGCCGCGCCTGGCCCCGTGCCCCGGCAGGTCGACGGCCACCACCGGGAACTCCTCCCGCAGCGCGGACAGCTGGGGGCTCCACTGCCCGGCACTGAACCGGGTGCCGCGCGCCAGGACGATCGGGACACTCACCGGGCCGCCTCGACCGGCTCCAGCATGCGTCCGACCTCGGCGATCCGGGCCAGTCCGGGGCACTCCCGGCGGGCCCGGGCGAGCGCCTCGCGGGCCTCCTCCGGACGCCCGTCGGCGATGAGGGCTGCGGCGAGGGAGCAGCAGGCCAGGGACCGGTGGAAGCGGGAGCCGACCGCGTTCGACAGACGGCGGGCCGCTCGGACGGCGGCCCGCGGATCGTTCTGGAACCGGGCGAGCTCGGCCGCCGGGAGGAAGTCGCGGGCGAGCGTCCGGTCGTGGACGCCCAGTCGGACGAGATACGGCTCCAGCAGTGCTCCGGCCCGCGCGGGGGATTGATCCCCGGCGTCGGCGCGGCCGACGAGGGCCATGGCGGCGATGAAGGCCACACTCGAGTCGGCGGGCGTGTGGCCCCGCTCGAAGGCCTCGTCGGTGAGCCGCTCGGCCTCCTCGTAGCGGCCCTCGGCCAGCGCGATCCCGGCAGCGGTGAGGACCATGGGTGTGCCCTTGCCCAGCTCGCGGCGCGCCTCGGAGATCCGGCCCCGGACCAGGAACCGCTCGGCCTCGACGGCGCTCGGCGACTCGGCGTCGACCGTCACGGAGCCCGGCCGGAAGGGCATGACGAACACGGCCCAGAGGGAGTTGACCGGGCTCGTCGCGGTGGTCACCGCGGTCATGGCGAGGGAGAACAGCAGCCCGAGGCCGATGCCCCGGGGCAGTTCCGTGGCGGAGGCCGCCAGCCAGGCTCCGAGCCCCGCGTGGACTCCGAACCGTGCGACCGAGGCGAGCCACAGCCGCAGCCGGGGCGCGCGGACCGGCAGCAGGCCCCAGGGGAACAGGAATCCGCTCGTCGGCCGCAGCCCCAGTTCGACGGGCACCCCGGCGACCGAGCCGCTCCACAGGGCCCGGCCCCTGCCGTACGAGGCGCAGTACAGCCGCCCGCCGCAGAGCCGGTGGGTGAGCAGGAACCAGAGGTCGGACAGCGGCTCCTGGCCCACCAGGAAGCCGATCGCGCAGCCGAGAGCGGTTGGGCCCGGCAGGCCGTGGAGGATCGCCAGGTACAGGAGCACGGCGCCGACGGCGCGGAACAGCCAGGGCAGCGAGGCCCGGAGGTGTTGGATCACGGACGGAAGAGTGTCGGAGGCGGGCCGCGGGGTGAAGGGCATGTGACCCACCTGTGATCTTGATCCCGTGCGACCTGCCCGTTTCTGCTCACCTGGGCGCTTCCCCGTACGATAGGAGGAAGCCGAGGCATGTCGATATGCCCGGCGGGTGGACCGGTAGTAGCAGGCGGAACGGGTGGCGGCGACCGAAGAGGTCGCAAGTGCGCGTCTCGCGGCCGGGCGCCGTAACCCACGATTCCGGGAGAATCCGCTAGGCATGCCCACGCGCAACGACATCCGTAACGTCGCCATCGTCGCCCACGTCGACCACGGCAAGACCACGCTGGTCGACGCCATGCTCAAGCAGGCCGGCGCCTTCGCCGCCCACCAGCACCTCGATGACCGGATGATGGACTCCAACGACCTGGAGCGCGAGAAGGGCATCACCATTCTCGCGAAGAACACCGCGGTCAAGTACCACCCCAAGGATGGTGGCGCGCCGATCACCATCAACATCATCGACACCCCGGGCCACGCCGACTTCGGTGGCGAGGTCGAGCGCGGTCTGTCGATGGTGGACGCGGTCGTCCTGCTGGTCGACGCCTCCGAAGGCCCGCTGCCGCAGACCCGCTTCGTGCTCCGCAAGGCGCTCACGGCCCGCCTGCCCGTCATCCTCTGCATCAACAAGACCGACCGTCCGGACTCCCGGATCGACGAGGTCATCAACGAGACCTACGACCTCTTCCTGGACCTGGACGCGGACGAGGACCAGATCGAGTTCCCGATCGTCTACGCCTGCGCCCGTGACGGTGTCGCCTCGCTGACCAAGCCGGAGAACGGCACCGTCCCGGCCGACAGCACCAGCCTGGAGCCGTTCTTCTCCACCCTGCTGGAGCACGTCCCGGCCCCCAGCTACGACGAGGCCGCGCCGCTCCAGGCCCACGTCACCAACCTGGACGCCGACAACTTCCTCGGCCGCATCGCGCTGCTCCGCGTCGAGCAGGGCGAGCTGCGCAAGGGCCAGACCGTGGCCTGGATCAAGCGTGACGGCTCGATCCAGAACGTCCGCATCTCCGAGCTGCTGATGACCGAGGCGCTCACCCGCAAGCCCGCCGAGGTGGCGGGCCCCGGTGACATCTGCGCCGTCGCCGGCATCGGCGAGATCATGATCGGCGAGACCCTGGCCGACCCGGAGAACCCGATCGCGCTGCCGCTGATCACGGTGGACGAGCCGGCCATCTCGATGACCATCGGCACCAACACCTCCCCGCTGGTCGGCCGTGGTGGCAGCGGCAAGGGCGCGGACGCCAAGGCCGCCGGCAAGGTGGACCGCAAGGTCACCGCCCGCCAGGTGAAGGACCGCCTGGACCGCGAGCTGATCGGTAACGTCTCGCTGCGCGTCCTGGACACCGAGCGTCCGGACGCCTGGGAGGTGCAGGGCCGCGGTGAGCTGGCGCTGGCCATCCTGATCGAGACCATGCGTCGCGAGGGCTTCGAGCTGACCGTCGGCAAGCCGCAGGTGGTCACCAAGGAGGTCAACGGCAAGACCCACGAGCCGGTCGAGCGCCTCACGGTGGACGTGCCCGAGGAGCACATGGGCGCGGTCACGCAGCTCATGGGCATCCGCAAGGGCCGGATGGACAACATGTCCAACCACGGTTCGGGCTGGGTCCGGATGGAGTTCGTCGTGCCGTCCCGCGGCCTGATCGGCTTCCGCACCGAGTTCCTCACCAACACCCGCGGCACCGGCATCGCCCACTCGATCCACGAGGGTCACGAGCCGTGGTTCGGCAACCTGACCACCCGCAACAACGGCTCGCTGGTCGCCGACCGGGCCGGCGTGGTCACCGCCTTCGCGATGACCAACCTGCAGGAGCGCGGCGTGCTCTTCTGCGAGCCGGGCACCGAGGTGTACGAGGGCATGATCGTCGGTGAGAACTCGCGTGCCGACGACATGGACGTGAACATCACCAAGGAGAAGAAGCTCACCAACATGCGGTCGGCGAACGCCGATGTGGCCGAGTCGATCGTCCCGCCGCGCAAGCTCTCGCTGGAGCAGTCGCTGGAGTTCTGCCGCGAGGACGAGTGCATCGAGGTGACCCCGGAGACGGTTCGCATCCGTAAGGTCGTCCTTGACCAGAAGGACCGCGGACGCACTGCCTCGCGCGCCAAGAAGGCGTGATCCGGACGCACTGAACGGCCATTGGCCGGAATGATTCGCCCCCCTTTCCCATGGAGAGGGGGGCGAACTTTTTCAACTACTCCAAGTTGTCGGGGCCGCTATTCACGGAATAGCGCTCATCACAGCCGAGTGTCCGCTGAGCGGACGTGACAGTTCGTCATCCGTGACGACTGTCCGTTTGGTGCCTGTCTGGCTATGTCTCAAATGTCCGGTTTTCGAAACTTACCGACTGTTCATGTGACCTAATTGAGATCGTCACTGGTCACTTTCGTGTCCGTGCGTGACGGATAGTGGGTGCAGTCAGGCTCGGGTCAAGGGTGAACGCGCAGGGGTGCGCGCCGAAACCACGAGCGCGGACGGCACAGCGGGCCCGGTGATCACCGTTCCGCAGTGCCCTCCTCGTTGCAACGTCGAATTCAGGAGGCACACCGATGCGCGGTGCGAGCCAGGCCAAGTGGGTTGTCGCAGCTGTTGCTGTCGCCCTCGCTGCGACTGCGTGCAGCAGCAGCGACTCCTCCGGGGGTAGCTCCGACAGCGCTGCGGTCGACCCCGGGGCCAGCTTCAGCTACCAGAGCGCGGAGCCGCAGCGCCCGCTCCAGCCGGCGAACGCCATGGAGAACCAGGGCGGCCGTATCGTCAAGCAGCTCTTCAAGGGCCTCGTCGACTACGACCCCGCGACCGGTGCCCTGCGCAACCAGGTGGCCGACAAGATCGAGACCACCGACGCCAAGAACTACACCGTCACGCTGAAGTCCGGCTGGACCTTCCACGACGGCACCCCGGTCACCGCCAAGTCCTTCGTCGGCTCCTGGAACTGGTCGGCCAACCCGAAGAACAACCAGATCAACTCGGACTGGTTCTCGGACATCGTCGGCTACGACGCCGTGCACCCGGAGAAGGGTGACCCGACCGCCACCGAGATGTCCGGCCTGAAGGTCGTCGACGACACCCACTTCACGATCGAACTGACCAGCCCGGTCTCGTACTTCACGTACAAGCTCGGCTACTCGGCCTTCTTCCCGCTGCCCGAGGGCTTCTTCGCCGACCCGGCCGGCTACGGCCAGAAGCCGGTCGGCAACGGCCCCTACAAGTTCGTCTCGTGGGAGCACAACAAGGCCATCACGCTGGCCGCGTACGACAAGTACACGGGCATCGACAAGCCGAAGAACGGCGGTGTCGTCTTCCGCAACTACACCGCCGGTGAGGCCGCGTACAAGGACCTGATGTCCGACACGCTGGACGTGCTGGACCAGGTCGACCCGACCGACCTGCCGAAGTACAAGGACGACCTGGGCAAGCGCGCGGTCGACCAGCCGCAGGGCGCCATCCAGAACATCGGCTTCGCGCTGTACCAGGGCGGCTGGAGCGAGCAGGGCAAGGAGAAGGTCCGTCAGGGCCTCTCGATGGCGATCGACCGCGAGACCATCACCAAGACCGTGCTGAACGGCAACCGCCTGCCCGCCGACTCGTTCGTGGCGCCCGGCGTCATGGGCTACAAGGCCGGCACCTGCGGCGACGCCTGCAAGTACAACCCGGAGAAGGCCAAGCAGCTGATCACCGAGGGTGGCGGCGTCCCCGGTGGCAAGGTCCTCATCCAGTACAACTCCGACGGTGGCCACAAGGAGTGGGTGGACGCGGTCTGCAACTCCATCCGCCAGGCGACCGGCGTCGAGTGCCTCGGTGACCCGAAGCCGGACTTCAAGACCTCGCGCGACATCATCACCAACAAGCAGGTCCAGAGCATGATGCGGACCGGCTGGGTGCAGGACTACCCGCTGAACGCCAACTTCCTGCGTGACGTCTACGGCACCGGTGCCGCGGCCAACGACGGTGGCTACTCGAGCCCCGAGTTCGACAAGCTGTCGAAGGAGGCGGACGCCGCCACCACGGTCGAGAAGACCGCCGAGCTCTACCAGCAGGCCGAGGCCGTTCTGGCCAAGGACATGCCGGCCATCCCGCTCTGGTACTACAAGACCAGCTCCGGCTACTCCAAGAACGTCCAGAACGTGAAGTTCAACTCCTTCGGCGACCCGGTCTACACCGACGTCGAGGTCAAGAAGAAGAAGTAATCGGTCGGCACCGCCTGACCCGGTGACAACGGCCGGTGCCCGTCCATCCCCACGAGGGCGAGGACTGGCACCGGCCGTTGGCACGCCGACTTTTCTCTTGCCGAGTTGACGGGCTCGGCAGGGCCATACATGGAGGCACGATGGGGCGCTTTGTCGCAAGGCGACTGCTCCAGATGATCCCGGTGTTCCTCGGAACGACCGCACTCATCTTTTTCATGGTGCACTTGCTGCCTGGTGACCCGGTGGCAGCACTGTGGGGCGACAAGGCACCGGACCCGGTGCAGCTCGCCGCTCTCAAGCACCAGCAGGGCTTCGACAAGCCGCTGATCCAGCAGTACTTCGACTACATGGGCAAGCTGCTCACCGGTGACTTCGGCACCGGTCTGGACCAGCGCCCGGTCATCGACAAGATCACCGAGGCGCTGCCGGTCACGACCCGGCTGGCGCTGTTCGCGTTCGCCATCGAGATCGTGCTCGGCATCGGCATCGGCCTGTACGCCGGTCTGCGCCGCGGCAAGATGTTCGACAAGGGCGCCCTGGTCCTCACCCTGCTGCTGATCTCGATCCCGGTCCCGGTGCTGGGCTTCATCTTCCAGACGGTCTTCGGGCAGAACCTGAAGTGGGTCACCCCGACCGTCCAGGACAGCAACGACATCACCCAGCTGGTGCTGCCGGCCGTGGTGCTCGGCTCGCTCTCGCTGGCCTACGTCGCGCGCCTCACCCGTACTTCCATAGCCGAGAACATCAAGGCCGACTACGTGCGCACCGCGGTGGCCAAGGGCCTGCCGCGCCGCAAGGTGATCGGCACCCACCTGCTCCGCAACTCGATGATCCCGGTGGTCACCTTCCTCGGCACCGACCTCGGCGCCCTGATGGGCGGCGCGATCGTGACCGAGGGCATCTTCAACGTCCAGGGCGTGGGTCACGCGCTCTACCAAGCGATCAACATGAAGGAGGGCGCGACCGTCTCCGGCTTCGTGGCCTTCCTCGTGATCGTCTACCTGGCCGCCGGCCTGATCGTCGACCTGCTTTACGCGGTCCTGGACCCGAGGATCCGTTATGCCTGACCTGACCGAGAAGAAGACCGCCGGGGACATCCCGGCCCAGCGCGCGGCGGACGCCCCGGCGCCGAAGCAGGAGAAAGCCCGCAGCCTCGGCTCGGACGCCTGGCACGACCTGCGTCGCAAGCCGATCTTCGTGATCTCCGGGCTGCTGATCCTGCTGCTGATCGTCATCGCCATCGCCCCCGGGCTGTTCACCTCGGTGGACCCGCGGGCCGGCGACCTGCGCAACCACTACCTGTCGAAGCCGAACTACAGCCACTTCTTCCAGGCGGACTGGTTCGGCTACGACCTCCAGGGCCGCAGCATCTACGCCCGCGTCGTCTACGGCGCCCGCGCCTCGGTCGTGGTCGGCATCTGCGTCACCCTGGGCGTGACCATCCTCGGCGGCCTCGCCGGCATGGTGGCCGGCTACTTCGGCGGCTGGGTCGACACGATCATCTCCCGCATCACCGACATCTTCTTCGGCATCCCGCTGCTGCTCGGCTCGCTGGTGGTCCTGAACGCCTTCACCGACCGCACCGTCTGGAGCGTGGTGTTCGCGCTGGTCGCCCTGGGCTGGACCCAGATGACCCGTGTCATGCGCGGCTCGGTGATCACGGTCAAGCAGGCCGACTTCGTGACGGCGGCCAAGGCGCTCGGCGCCGGCACCGGCCGGATCATGTTCAAGCACATCCTGCCGAACGCGATCGCCCCGGTGATCGTCGTCGCCACCATCGCGCTCGGCGGCTACATCGCCACCGAGGCGACGCTGAGCTTCCTCGGCATCGGTCTTCAGGACCCGACCATCTCCTGGGGTATCGACATCAACTCGGCCCAGAAGGTGATCCGCACGGCACCGTTCGCCCTGTTCTTCCCCGCCGGAATGCTGAGCCTTACCGTGCTGGCGTTCATCATGCTCGGCGACGCGGTGCGCGACGCCCTCGACCCGAAGCTCCGCTGAGAGAAGAGGTGACGACCCGATGACCACCGTGATCGAGAACAACCAGAAGAATGACCGGCTCGAAGTCGGCACTCCTCTCCTGGAGGTGAAGGACCTCCACGTGGAGTTCCACACCCGGGACGGCGTGGCCAAGGCAGTGAACGGCGTCAACTACTCCGTCGCGGCCGGCGAGACCCTCGCCGTGCTCGGCGAGTCCGGCTCCGGCAAGTCCGTGACGGCGCAGACCATCATGGGCATCCTGGACATGCCCCCGGGCAAGGTGACCCAGGGCCAGATCCTGTACCGCGGCCAGGACATGCTCACGATGAGCGGCGAGGAGCGGCGCCGGATCCGCGGCCGGAAGATCGCGATGATCTTCCAGGACGCGCTCTCCGCGCTGAACCCGGTGCTCAGCGTCGGCTACCAGCTCGGCGAGATGTTCCGCGTGCACCAGGGGGCCTCCAGGAAGGAGGCCAAGGAGAAGGCCATCGAGCTGATGGAGCGGGTGCGCATCCCGGCCGCCCGCCAGCGGGTGAACGACTACCCGCACCAGTTCTCCGGCGGCATGCGCCAGCGCATCATGATCGCGATGGCGCTCTCCCTGGAGCCGGACCTGATCATCGCGGACGAGCCCACCACCGCCCTGGACGTCACCGTCCAGGCCCAGGTGATGGACCTGCTGGCCGAGCTCCAGGCCGAGTACAACATGGGCCTGATCCTGATCACCCACGACCTCGGCGTGGTCGCCGACGTCGCGGACAAGATCGCCGTGATGTACGCGGGCCGGATCGTGGAAACCGCCCCGGTGCACGACCTGTACGCGAACCCCGCGCACCCGTACACCAAGGGCCTGCTCCGCTCCATCCCGCGCCTGGACCAGAAGGGCCAGGAGCTGTACGCGATCAAGGGCCTGCCCCCGAACCTGCTCAAGGTTCCGGCCGGCTGCGCGTTCAACCCCCGCTGCGACGTCGCCACCGACCTGTGCCGCACCGAGACCCCGGCGCTGCACCACGTGACGGACAAGGACGGCAAGGAGCTCACCGGCCGCCGCAGCGCGTGCCACCTCTGGAAGGAGACCCTCCATGGCTGAGAACATCCTGGAGGTCAAGGACCTGGTCAAGCACTACCCGCTGACCCAGGGCATCCTCTTGAAGAAGCAGGTCGGCGCGGTCAAGGCGGTCGACGGCATCTCCTTCGAGCTGAAGAAGGGCGAGACGCTCGGGATCGTCGGCGAGTCCGGCTGTGGCAAGTCCACGCTGGCCAAGGTGCTGATGAACCTGGAGCGGCCCACCTCCGGCCAGGTGCTCTTCAAGGGCGAGGACATCTCCACGCTCCAGGGGGCGGCCCTCAAGGCCGTCCGCCGGAACATCCAGATGGTGTTCCAGGACCCGTACACCTCGCTCAACCCGCGCATGACGGTCGGCGACATCATCGGCGAGCCGTTCGAGATCCACCCCGAGGTGGCGCCCAAGGGCGACCGCCGCAAGGCCGTCCAGGACCTGCTGGACGTCGTGGGTCTGAACCCGGAGTACATCAACCGGTACCCGCACCAGTTCTCCGGCGGCCAGCGCCAGCGCATCGGCATCGCCCGCGGTCTCGCGCTCAAGCCCGAGATCATCATCTGCGACGAGCCGGTCTCCGCGCTGGACGTGTCCGTCCAGGCGCAGGTGATCAACCTGCTGGAGCAGCTGCAGGGCGAGTTCGGCCTCTCCTACATGTTCATCGCGCACGACCTCTCCATCGTCCGGCACATCTCCGACCGCGTCGGCGTGATGTACCTGGGCAAGATGGTCGAGATCGGCTCGGACGAGGAGATCTACGAGAACGCCACCCACCCGTACACCCAGGCGCTGCTCTCCGCGGTGCCGGTGCCGGACCCGGCGGCGCGCGAGACCCGCGACCGGATCGTGCTCAGCGGGGACATCCCCTCGCCGGCCAACCCGCCGTCCGGCTGCCGCTTCCGCACCCGCTGCTGGAAGGCGGAGGAGCGGTGCTCCGAGGAGGTCCCGCTGCTCGCGGTCCCCTCGCTGCTGAAGGGCCCGGCCGCGCACGAGTCGGCCTGCCACTTCCCCGAGGTCCGGGAGCAGGCCGCGGCCTGATTCCCCCGCTGGTCCCAGGAAGGGCCCGTGGCGTTCGCGCCACGGGCCCTTCCGGCATTCTGTTGATCCGGCGCCGCGTCGATCCGGCGCCGCGTCAACTCGGCAGGGGGTCACGGCACCCGTGCGGGTGCACCTGACTCGCGCCGTCGCCGGGGCGCGCTTCTCATGGGGTGTGATGCGACACACACCTTGAGGAGGGACCTCCATGCCCGAAGCCGCCCGTGCTCGATGGGTCCTCGCCGTTGCGACGTCCGTGGTCCTGGTGGCCACCGGGTGCAGCAGCAACGGCGGAGGAGGCAGCGGCTCGTCGGACGCCAGCAAGACCTTCAGCTACCAGAGCAACGAGCCGCAGAACCCGTTGCAGCCCGCCAACGCGAACGAGGTCGGCGGTGGTCGCATCATCCAGAACCTCTTCAAGGGGCTGGTCGACTACGACCCCACCAATGCCAAGATCCGGATGCAGGTCGCCGACGCGATCGACACCAGTGACTCGCTGACCTTCACCGTCACCCTGAAGGACGGCTGGAAGTTCCACGACGGCACCCCGGTGCACGCCCAGAACTTCGTCGACGCCTGGAACTGGGGCGCCAACCCCGCCAACAACCAGATCAACAGCTCCTGGTTCTCCGACATCGAGGGCTACCAGGACGTCCACCCGGCCTCCGGCCAGCCCACCTCGGACAAGATGTCCGGACTGACCGTCACCGACGACCTGCACTTCACCGTCAAGCTGAACCACAAGGTCTCGTACTTCGAGTACAAGCTCGGCTACATCGCCTTCTCGCCGCTGCCCGAGGGCTTCTTCAAGGACCCGGCCGGGTACGGGCAGAAGCCGGTGGGCAACGGCCCGTACCAGTTCGTCAGCTGGGCGCACAACAGCCAGGTGGTCACCAAGAGCTTCCCGGACTACCAGGGCGTGGACAAGCCGAAGAACGGCGGCGTCGTCTTCAAGATGTACACCACGTCCGAGGCCGCCTACGCCGACCTCCAGTCCAACAACCTGGACGTGATGGACCAGGTGCCGCCGTCCGCGCTGGCCACGTACAAGAGCGACCTCGGCGACCGCGCGGTGGACGCGCCGCAGGGCGCCATCCAGAACATCGGCTTCACCCTCTACCAGGCCGACTGGGCCGCCCCGGAGAAGGCCCAGGTGCGCCAGGGCCTGTCGATGGCGATCGACCGCGCGACCATCACCAAGACGGTGCTGCAGGGTTCCCGCGCGCCGGCCAGCGCCTGGGTGGCGGAGGGCGTCGAGGGCTACAAGGCCGGCACCTGCGGGGACTTCTGCAACTTCGACCCCGCCAAGGCCAAGCAGCTGATCCAGCAGGGCGGCGGCGTCCCCGGCAACAAGGTGCTGATCACCTACAACGCGGACGGCGGCCACAAGGAGTGGGTCGACGCGGTCTGCAACTCGATCCGGCAGAACACCGGCGTCGACTGCCTCGGCGACCCGAAGCCCGACTTCAAGACCGCCCGCCAGGCCATCACCGCGCACCAGCTCAACGGCGCCTTCCGCACCGGCTGGGTGCAGGACTACCCGCTGAACGCCAACTTCCTGGCCGACGTGTACCGCACCGGTGCCGCGTCCAACGACACCGGGTACAGCAGCCCGCAGTTCGACCAGGCGGCGACCCAGGCCGACGAGGCCGCCAGCGTCGCCGACACGGTGACCGGCTACCAGCAGGCCGAGGCGGTGCTGCAGAGCGGCATGCCGGCCGTCCCGCTCTGGTACTACCGCACCAACTCGGGCTACTCGACCAACGTGCAGAACGTGAGTTTCGACTCCTTCGGCAACCCGGCCTGGACGCAGGTCGAGGTCAAGGGCTGATCCCCGGGCCCTGATCCCCGGACCCTGATC
>NZ_JBIVVI010000011.1:0-21399 GCF_044757675.1 Kitasatospora sp. NPDC091257 | reverse complement strand
GGGCGTCCTCGCCGATCCGGGTGAGCAGGTCGTCCAGGGCGAGGAAGGCTTCCCCTCCGGGCACACCACCACGGCCCGCCCCCGCTCGACCAGCCGCACGGCGTCGTCGGAGGTCTTCGCCCGCCCGTCGTACCGACAGGGGATCCCGGCCAGACACGCACTCACCATGATCGGTTCCATGCGAAGCAGCCTACGGGACATGGCATTTCCGATGATGTGACACCCATGGACGAGCTGCCGGAATGGATGAGTCCGCCGCAGGCCGAGGGCTGGTACGCCGAGGACCTCGACCACCTGCCCGACGCGCCCAAGCACATCGAGCTGATCGACGGCGCACTGGTCTTCCGGGGCCGGAGCACCGCGATCGCGGCGTCAAGTTCCGCAAGTACGCCGAGGCCGGAATCCCGCACTACTGGATCGTCGAGGAGGAGGACGACGGCCTGCCGGTCGTGCACGTCTACGAGCCGGACCAGGTGACCGCTTCGTACGCACCCGCCGGAATCCTCCGCGGCAGACTGGAACGCCCGGTGCCGTTCCCGATCGCGATCGACCTCCGGCGTGCAGGGGAATGAGGGTCCGGCGTAAAGACCTGCGAGACTGCGGGGCATGTCGGATGCACAGGTCGTCGTCGTCGGTGGTGGGATCGCGGGGCTGGCCGCGGCCGCTTTCCTGAGCGGTGCCGCCGGGGTGGCCGCGCGGGCGCGGGTCACGCTGCTGGAGGCGTCCGGGCGGATCGGCGGGAAGCTGTGGGGCGGAGAGGTCGGCGGGGTCCGGGTGGACCTCGGGGCCGAGTCGGTGCTGGCCCGGCGGCCGGAGGCGGTGGACCTGGCACGGGCGGTCGGGCTCGGCGAGGAGCTGGAGCCGCCGACCACCGCGAAGGCCGCGATCTGGACCCGCGGCGCGCTGCGGCCGCTGCCCGGCGGGCAGGTGATGGGCGTCCCCGGTGACCTGGAGGCGCTGGCCGCCTCCGGCGTGCTGACCGACGAGGGGCTGGAGCGGGCCCGGAACGAGCGGCCCGGCGAGATCGGCGAGGACGTCGCGATCGGCCGCTACGTCGCCGACCGGCTGGGCCAGGAGGTCGTGGACCGGCTGGTCGAGCCGCTGCTCGGCGGCGTCTACGCCGGCCGCGCCGAGGAGATCTCGCTGCGCGCCGCCGTCCCGCAGCTGCTGTCGATCGCGCGCGGCGGCGGCTCGCTGGTCGAGGGGGTGCACGAGCTGGCCTCCCGGCCGAAGGTGGCCGGCACCCCGGTGTTCCAGGGCCTGCGCGGCGGCCTCGGCACCCTGCCCGGCGCGGTCGCCGCGGCCTGCGTCAAGGCGGGGGTGGACCTGCGCACCGACGCCCCGGTGGACGAGCTGCGCCGCACCCCCGACGGCTGGCGGGTGGTGGCCGGCGGCGAGGTGCTGCACGCGGACGCCGTGGTGCTGGCCGTCCCGGCCCCCGTCGCGGCCCGACTGCTGCGCGAGGACGCCCCGGCGGCCGCCACCGACCTGGACGCCGTCGAGTACGCGGGCATGGCCCTGGTGACCCTGGCCTTCCGCCGCGCCGACCTGGCCGAGCCGCCCGGCGGCAGCGGCTTCCTGGTGCCGCCGGTGGACGGGCGGCGGATCAAGGCCTCGACCTTCTCCTCCAACAAGTGGGGCTGGCTGGAGCGTTCCGCGCCGGACGCGTTCCTGCTGCGCACCTCGCTGGGCCGGTACCGCGAGGAGGAGGCGCTGGGGCTGCCGGACGAGGAGCTGGTGGCGCGCTCGCTGGCGGACCTGGAGGAGGCGATCGGGCTGACCGCCCGGCCGTACGACACCTTCGTCTCCCGCTTCACGGCCGGTCTGCCGCAGTACCCGGTGGGGCACCTGGACCGGGTGGCCCGGGTGCGGGCCCAGGTGGCGCGGGTGGGCGCGCTGGCGCTGTGCGGCGCCGCGTACGACGGGGTGGGCATTCCGGCGTGCATCGGTTCGGCGGCCGCCGCGGCGGCCGCCGTCGACAGACTGTTGACCCCGGCGACCGGGGAAGGCTCCACGGAGAGGACAATGGGCGCATGACTGAGAGCGTTGAGCGGGAGCAGCAGCCCGAGAAGAAGAAGGCGCGCGACCTGAACCAGGTCATCCGCTACACGATGTGGTCGGTGTTCAAGCTCAAGGGCGCCCTGCCCGAGGACCGCACCGCGCTGGCCGCCGAGGTGGACGAGCTGTTCGCCCAGCTGGCCGCCAAGGACGTGACCGTGCGCGGCACGTACGACGTCTCCGGTCTGCGCGCGGACGCCGACATCCTGGTCTGGTGGCACGCCGCCGACTCGGACGACCTCCAGGAGGCGTACAACCGCTTCCGCCGCACCGGCCTCGGCCGGCTGCTGGAGCCGGTCTGGTCGAACATGGCGCTGCACCGCCCGGCCGAGTTCAACAAGTCGCACATCCCGGCCTTCCTGGCCGACGAGCGCCCGCGCGACTACGTCTGCGTGTACCCGTTCGTCCGCTCCTACGAGTGGTACCTGCTGCCGGACGCCGAGCGGCGCGCGATGCTCGCCGAGCACGGCCAGATGGCGCGCGGCTACCCGGACGTGCGGGCCAACACGGTGGCCTCGTTCGCGCTCGGCGACTACGAGTGGCTGCTCGCCTTCGAAGCGGACGAGCTGCACCGGATCGTCGACCTGATGCGCGATCTGCGCCCCTCCCGGGCCCGGCTGCACGTCCGCGAGGAGGTGCCGTTCTTCACCGGTCGGCGCAAGCCGGTCAGCGAGCTGCTGAACGGCCTGGTCTGACGGTTCCCGCGGTTCCTCCCGGAGGCCGGTTCCCCGACGGGGAGCCGGCCTCCGGCGTCGCTACGGGCGCGCCCCGGCGAACTCGCGCAGCACGGAGGTGTAGTGGTCGCCGAGGTCGACCCGGGTGACGTCCTCGAAACGGAACTTCGTCGGCTCCGGGTACCAGCGCGCCTCGGGGTCGACCTCGTGCAGCCGCAGCGAGGCGGGCCGCAGCGCGGTGACCGTACCGACCCAGCAGGCGCCGGGGTCGCGGCGCTCGGTGTGCAGGGCGATCAGACCGTACTCGGCGCAGGCGGCGGTGAGCAGGCCGGGCAGGTCGTCCAGCGGCAGGTCGGTGCCGGGCGGGCGGACCGGCCACAGACCGCGGCGGCGCAGCACCCGTACGGTCAGGCTCTCGGGGCCGCCCCGGTCGCGGACCTTGTGCAGGTCGGCGGTGCGGACGGCGCTCCAGCCGTCGAGGCGGTGGTCGGTGCAGATGGCGAGCAGGGTCCAGACCGGGCCGGTGCCGAGGACGAAGCCCTCCAGCCGGTCCGCGCCCGGGATGGAGCGGCGCAGCCGGACCGGGCGGCCCTCGAAGCGGGCGCGCTCCAGCGTCGCGAGGCCCTTCCGGCCGAGGGCCGGCGAGTCCGGGGCGCGGTCGGCGGGGCCCCGCTCGGCGGGGTCGGGTGTGTCCATGGGTGGGAGTCTGCCCTGGTCGCAGCGGTCGGTGCAGCCGGTTTTCAGGTCCGGTGCGGGCGCAGGGCGGCGCGGAGCCGGGCGTCGGGCAGGACGGCCGGGCCGTTCATGGCGACGGCGGTGAGCAGTTCGCGCTCCTCGTCGTCGGCCAGGCCGCGCTGGCGGGTCGGACGGACCTCGCGCAGGACCTCCTGGCCGATCGGGGAGGCCCAGCGGGTGTACGGGTAGACGTCCACCCGGGCCATCAGCAGGGTGCCCGAGGTGAGCGCCACCGGCAGGGAGAACCAGGCGAGCGGGGCGAGGGTGTCACCCCCGGTGAAGCCGCCGAGGGCCAGCGAGGCGGCCAGCAGGACCAGCGTCAGCAGCAGCGCGTGCCGGACCTGCCGGACCACCACCACGGTGTTGCGCTGCACCAGGGCCGGGGTGGCCAGGCCCGCCAGGGTGAGCCGGGCGCCGATCTCCAGCACGGTGGGGTGCTCGGCCATCGCCCGGCGCAGCTCGTCGGTCCGGCACTGGACCTCGGGGCCGACGGTGGCGATGACCGCCCGCTCCAGGCGGCTGCGGCCCCTGGGGTCGACCACGGTGGTCCAGCCGGTGTGCGCCAGGTGCAGCCGCCCGCGGCCGGTCATCAGGACGAGGGCGAGTTCGACCACCCGGTCCGGGCCGCCGGCCAGGTAGGCGGTCTCGTACAGGCCGATGCCGACGGCTTCGGGGGGCCGCAGGCCGGCCTGGTCGGCCAGGGCGTCGGCGGTGGCGGTCATCCGGACCAGTCGGAGGCAGGACAGGACCGCCGCGACACAGGCCGGTATGAGGAACAGCAACCACATGGGCTTGTTGTATGCCTGCGTCGACGGCGGGCGGAACGTCTTCCCGGTCCGCGATACCGAACTGTGACGTCCGGCGGCGCGCCCGGAGGGTCTCAGGAGCCGCAGCCGCCGCCGCCACAGCTCGACCCGCAGCTGGAGGAGGACGAGGATCCGCAGCTGGAGGAGGACCCGCAGCTGGACGAGGAGGATCCGCAGCTGGACGAGGAGGATCCGCAGCTGGACGAGCCGCAGCCGGAGCCGGAGGAACCGAAGTCGGAGGACCCGCACCAGGCCGCGGAGCCGCCGTCGGTGCCGGAGGAACCGGAGGAGCACGAGGAGGCCGACGACGAGGACGAGGACGACGAGGACGACGAGGAGGCGTTCGCGGCGACCGCCTGCCGTACGGCCTCCTCCTCGGCCGACGCGGTCAGCATCGCGGCCTCCAGCTCCGGGTTGTCCAGCCCGGCGGCGGCCAGGCCGCCGAGCGCGAGCGCGCCCAGCAGCGCGCCGCCGGCCAGCCGGGGCGGCATCCCGGCGTTGGGCTTCCACGGGGTGCCCTGCATCAGGGAGAGCTGGCGCTGCCCGGCCGGGGTGATCCTGCCCTTGACCGGCGCGGTGGCGAGCAGCGCGGTGAGGCCCCCGAACAGCAGGAGGCCCGGGACCCAGAGGTTCGGGCGGTCGTGGCCGGCGGCGCCGTCGTCGAGCAGCAGGGAGGCCACCGCGGAGGCCACCACGAGCAGCAGCGCGAGCCAGAGCAGCCGACGGGCGGTGCGGGCCCGCCGCAGCCGCTCGGGGCGGCGCAGCAGGCCGCGGTCGGCGAGCCGGTCACCGATCTCCTGGACGGCGGCGGAGCGCATCACGGTGTGGCGCAGCGAGCCGAGTTGACGGCTGCCGGTCGGACCGACCGCGTCCTGGACCGCCTTGTCGACGGCGTCGTACGGCTTGGAGCCGGTGAGCGTGACCAGACCGGAGCGGCTGATCACGACCTGCTCGCTCATGTGCATCCGGACCACGGCGGTGTCGAACACCCGCCCCGGCCCGCCGGACAGGAACGCGGTGTCGAGCAGCGGCAGACCGCGGCCGGGCAGGCCCTTGGCGTAGCGGACCCGGCCGATGTGCTGCCGGGTCCGGGCGGCGTACAGGGCGGCGGCCGCCAGCAGGACGGCCGGGACGATGAAGTAGCTGTTGTGCCACATGGGCTGTTCCCCCGAGGTGGTGACAGTGCGTCAGGATCAGGTGTCGCCGGGTTCGCCGGCGGCCCGGCCGCCGGCTAGCGGCGCGGGGCCGGGCGCAGGGCCCGGCGCAGGCGCGCGAGCGGGCCCGGCGGCCGTACGGGTGCCGGGTGGAGCCACTGCTCCAGGGCCCGGCGGTGGTCGTCGGCGAGCGGGCCGCCGTCGGTGAGCACCCACTGCGCGAAGGCCCGGGCGTCGGCCCGGTAGCCGCCGGTCTGCGGGTGGGAGCGGGCGTAGCCGAGGAAGAGCGGCCCGTACTGCGCCCCGAGCGCCCGGGGCAGGTCCGGGGCGACCTTGGCGGTGGTGTCCCGCCGCTTGGCGGCCAGGCCGGTGGACTGGGCGCGGACCTGCCGCTCGTCGAAGCCGGGCGGGACGGGCCCGCCGGCCACCAGGGCGGCCAGTAGCTCCTCCTGGCGCCGGGCCAGGCGCCGCCGGGCGGCGGCGAGGTCCTGCTCGGCGGGGCCCGGGCCGGCGGGGTCGTGGTCGGTGGTGAGACGCGGGTCGGTGTTCTCCCGCGCCGTTCTGGTCAGGTCGCTCATCGCCGGGTGCTCCCCTCCAGCACCCGGCGGATGGCGTCCAGTTCACCGGCCAGTTCGCTGGGCGGCGGGAAGTTGGCGTCCCGCTCCAGCAGCACCCCGGGCGGGGCGACCCGCGCGCAGAGTTCGGCCAGCACCTCCAGCACCGGTTCGGTGACGGGGTGGGCGTGGGTGTCGTGCCAGACGCCGTCGATCAGGGTGCCGCCCGCGACGTGGACGTAGGCGAGCGCCTCCAGCGGCAGGCGGTCGAGCTCGGCGGCCGGGTCGATGCCGAGGTTGACCCGGTTGGTGTGCAGGTTGGCGACGTCGATCAGGAGCCGGACGCCGGTGCGCTCGACGAGCTCGGCGAGGAACTGGCCCTCGGTGAACTCGTCGTCCGGCCAGGCGAGCTGGGCGGCGATGTTCTCCAGGGCGAGCGGCACCGGCAGGTGGTCCTGGGCGATCCGGACGTTCTCGGCGATCACCCGCAGCGAGTCCCGGGTCCGGGGGACGGGCAGCAGGTGGCCGGCCTCCAGACCGCCGGCCCGGACGAACGCCAGGTGCTCGCTGACCAGCGGGGAGTCGAGTGCCAGCGCGGCCTCGGCGAGCCGGTCGAGGCGGCCGGGGTCGGGCAGGTCGGCGCCGCCGAGGCCGAGGCCGACGCCGTGCGGGACGACGGTGACGCCGCGTCCGCGCAGCACGGTCAGGGACTCGGGCAGGTGGTCGGCGCAGATGTTCTCGGCGACCACCTCGACCCAGTCCAGGCCGGTCCGGCTCTCGACCACGGTGTCGATCTCGCTGCGCCAGCCGAGGCCGACGCCCAGACGGGGCGCGGCCTCCCGGGGCGCGGCCTCCCGGCGCGCGGTTCCCAGGGGTGCGGCTCCTCGGCTCGCGGTGGCGGAGGCAGGCAGTTCCAGGGCAGGGGAAATCATCGGTTCGCCCCCTTCGGAGGGCCGGGTGGGAGGGCCGTCGAGCGGTGCGGGCGTCGTCGCCGGAACCGCGCGGCCGTGCTGCTGAGAATGTCCCCGGGCGGGGTGGCTGCCAAGCCTCGCCCGGTCTTCTCAGAGCATTATTTGAGCATGTCGTGCCGGCCGTGAGGGACTTTGGTCCCGAGCCCGGGCCGTCCGCGCAGGTGGGGCGCCCTTCCGGCGGGAAAACCGGAGGCGCCGGACGGGCCTGCGGGCTAGCGTGGGAATCCATGACTTCCTCGAATTCCTCCTCCGTGACGATCCGTGACTTCCACCCCGAGGACGCCGTGGCCGTGGCCGCGGCCCACCGGGCCGGGCGCGAACACCTGGTGCTCTCCGCCGAGACGCTGGTCTGGTTGAACGCCCAGCCCAGCCCCGAGGAGCACTTCCGCACCTTCGTCGCCGAACTGGACGGCCGGGTGGTCGGCGCGGTGCGCTGCGGGGTGGTGCTCGGGACGACGACCACGGGTGTCGGCTACGCCAACGGCAGCGTGCTGCCGGAGTACCGGCGGCGCGGCGCGGCCACCGCCCTGCTGGCCGCGGCCGAGCGGCACCTGACCGGGCACGGCGTGACGGAGCTGCACACCTGGCTGGACGACGAGCCCGCCTCGCAGGTCTTCGCCACCGCCCGGGGCTACCGGATCGGGCGCACCATGCAGTTCGCCGGACGGGACCTCGCGCTGCCGCTGCCGCCCGCTCCCGTACGGCCGGCCGGTGTCGAGGTGCGCCCGGCCGCCGACTGGGCGGACGACCCGTACCCGGTGTTCCTGGTCGAGGCGGACGCGATCCTGGACGAGCCCGGCAGCGAGGTGCCGATGGACGCCCTCACGTACGAGGACTGGCTGCGCAACGACTGGGCCAGGCCGGACCGGGACGCGGCGCTGAGCGTCGTCGCCGTGGTGGACGGCCGGCCGGCCGCCTTCAGCATGGCGCAGACCGACGGCGTGGACCGCTACTGGTCCGCGTTCACCGCCTGCCGCCGGGAGTTCCGCGGCCGGGGGCTGAGCAAGCTGGCCAAGCTGGAGTCGCTGCGGCTCGCCGCGGCGGCCGGCTACCGGCACGCGTACACCAGCAACGACACGACCAACGGGCCGATGCTGGCGATCAACGCCTGGCTCGGCTACGAACGCTGTGCGGGGGAGCGCAAGGGGATCAAGCAGCTGGAGCGGTCGGCGGAGCAGGAGATCTGACGCTCCCCCGGACCGATCCCCGGCCCGGCCCGGACCGATCCCCGGCCCGGTACGGACCCAACCGGGGCCCGGGCCGGGCCACTTCGGCCAGATGTGGTCCAGACCACGTGGGACGAATCGGGACAGCTCGGGTTTCTTCGGGCGCGAAGTGGCTTGAACTGTAATGGTTTTGCTCCACTCCTGTCACGACATGGGCATAATCGCGCACATGACGATCAGCCGTGCGAACGTGAGCGCGATTGCCGAGGACCTGTACGTGTGGCTCCCGCCGAAGCGGGGCTGGGGCCTGGCCAACTGCGGGCTGCTGGCCTCGGAGGCCACCGCGCTCTGGATCGACACGCCGTACGACCCCTCGATGGCCGGGGAGTTCCTCGCCGCGAGCCGGCGGCTGCTGCCGGACGGGGTCGGGATCGACCGAGTGGTCGTCACCCACGCCAACGGGGACCACCTGTGGGGCGCCGGGGTGCTGCCGGACGCCGAGGTGATCGCCACCCGCGAGGCGCTGGAACACATCCACTGGGAGCCCACCCCGCAGCAGCAGCACGCGCTGGTCGTCAACAGCGACCCGCAGTCGCCGCTCGGCGGCTACCTGAGGGAGCACTTCGGGCAGTTCGACTGGTCCGGCACCGCGCCGGTGCGCCCCGACACCGTCTTCACCGGCGAGCTGGAGCTGACCGTCGGCCGCTACCCGGTGCGGATCACCAGCCTGCCCGCCGCCCACACGGGTGGGGACCTCATGGTCCACCTCCCGCACCAGCGCGCGGTCTTCACCGGCGACGTGATCTTCTCCTCGACGCCCGAGCAGCCCGGCGACCACCCCTCGCACTGGGCCGGACCGCTGGAGAACGTCATCGGCGCCTGCGAGCAGGCACTCGCCACCGGCGCGGAGATCTTCGTGCCCGGCCACGGCCCGGTGCTCGACCGCGACGGCGTCCGGGAGCACATCGGCTACCTCTCCTACGTCCGCGAGCGCGCCCACGCCCTGCACGCCGCCGGCATACCCGCGCTGGACGCCGCCCGGCGGGTGATCGCCGAACAGCGCCACCCCGAACTCGGCCTGCCCGAGCGCCTGGTGCTCACCCTCGCGGCCGAGTACCGGCACCTGGACGGCTCCGCGGCCCCCGGCGCCCTGGAGGCCATGGGCCAGGTCGCCCTGGTGGCCCGGGAACTGGCCGAGGACGCCGCCCGCTCCCCGCGCCCGCACGCCGTCGGGAACTGACCCCACCCGCGCTCCCAGAACGCGCCCCTCCCGGCAGGCCCGGCCGCACCACCCGGTCCCACCCGCAAGCACCCCCCGAGGACTTCGATGACGCAGATCGCGCTGATCGTCCTGGCGCTGGTCGCCGCCGTGGCCGCGGCCGTGCTCGCCCGCGGCCGGGCCGGGGCCGTCGCCCGGGCGACGGCCGCCGAGACCGCGCTCGGCCGGAACGAGGAGCGCACCCGGGCCGCCGAGGGCAGGCTCGCCCGCGCCGAGCAGCAGCAGCGCGAGGCGCAGGAGGCCGCCCGATGCTCCGCCGAGGAGGCCCAGCGGGCGCAGGAGCGCACCCGCGCCGCCGAGGACAGCGTCCGCGAGGCGCAGGAAGCGGCCCGGCACGCGCAGGACACCGTCCGGGACGCCCTGCAGCAGGGCGCCGCCGCGACCGACCGGGCCGAGCGGGCCGAGAGCGCGCTCGCCGCCGCCGAGGCGCGGGCGACCGCGCTGCTCGCCGAGATCGGCCACCTCGCCCAGGAGCGGATCGCCGCCACCGCCGTACGGCTCACCCACGGCAACGCCCCACTGGTCGGCCCACTGGACCCGCAGGCCGTCGGCCCCGAGGCGGTCCGGGCGCTGCAGGCCGTCCTGGACGCCGCGCACGCCGCCCTCGCCGACGAGCGCGAGCGGGTGGACGCCGCCGCCCGCGCCGCCATGCGCGGCGCCACCTCCCGGATCCAGACCCTGCTGTACCAGATCCAGAGCCTGGTCCAGCAGCTCCAGCACGAGCACGACGACCCCCGGCTGCTGGAGGTCGACTTCCGCAACGAGGTCGCGCTGCGCCGGATCCAGACCATCGCGGTGCTCTGCGAGGCCTGGCCGGGCCTGGCCCGCACCGACTCGCCGCTCGCCGAGGTGGTCGTCGGCGCGCTCTCCCGGGTGCCCGGCTACGCCCGGATCAAGGTCGCCAACCACCTGCGCGAGCAGCGCCTCGCCGTGGTCGCCCGGGCCGCCGAGCCGATCGCCGTCACCATCGCCGAGCTGCTCGCCAACGCCACCGCCTACTCCCACCCGGAGACCGACGTCCCGGTCACCGTCCAGCAGGGCGGCCGCGGCGCGCTGGTGATCATCGACGACAGCGGCATCGGCATGGACGAGGACCAGCTGCGCCGCGCCCGCCGGCTGCTGGCCGGCCCGCCCGACATGCTGCTCACCGAGCTCGGCAACCCGCCCAAGACCGGCTTCGCGGTGATCGGGAAGCTGGCCCGCCAGTACGGCTTCTCCTGTCACGTCGAGCCCTCGCCGTACGGCGGCATGCGGACCATCCTGCGCATCCCGGCCGCGCTGGTGACCGTCGTGGACGACGAGCAGCCGCTGTCGGTGCTCACCCCGCTGCCGCTGCGGGCCGGCGCCGGGCCGGCCCCGGCGCCCACCGTCGCGGCCGTCCCGCCGATGCGCGACGCGGACGAGCAGGACGGCCCGCAGCTCGCCGACCGCCACAACCAGCCGGGCCCGCACCCGGCCCCGACCATCCGGGTGGTGCCCGATCCGGTGGCGTCCGATCCGGTCGCGGACGGCCGGGCGGTCGGCCGGACGGACGGCGCGACGGCAGGGGGTGACGAGCCGGCCGGCGATGCGCCGGTCGGCGCCACCCCGAAGGACGGCGCGACGGCCGGTGCGCCCGCGGCGGACGCACCCGTGGCCGACGACGGCACCGGCCTGCCCACCCGGCGGCGCCGCCGTCCGCTGGCCGCCGAGCAGCCGCCCGGCGCGAGGCCCGTCCCCGTTCGCGCCGCGGCGTCCGACCGCGCCCCGGTATCCGACCGCGCCCCGGCGTCCGACCGCACCCCCGAGCAGGCCGCCGCCCACTGGCAGGCGCTGCAGCAGGGCACCGACTCCGGCCGGGCCGCCGTGGCCCGGGCCGCCCGCGAGGAGACCGGCGCCACCGGCACCCCCGCCGCCCCCGGCGGCACCACCGTCGGCCACGACCCCGGCGACACCACCGTCGGCCACGATCCCGGTGACCAGAGCACCGGTCAGACCTTAGAAGGAGCCGAGCAGTGAGCAGCACGCCCAGCCCGACCACCACCGACGAGATCTCGTGGGTGCTGACCCCGTTGCTGGAGCTGCCGGGGGTGCTGCACGCGGTCATCGCCACCGGGGACGGCCTGGTCGAGGGCGCCTCGGGCGGCCTGGAGCGCGCCTCGGCCGAGCGGGTCGCCGCGATGACCGCCACCGTGCACGCCGCCGCCCGGGCCTTCACCGCCGCGTTCACCGACGCCGAGCGCCCCAGGCTGGCCCAGACCGTGGTGGAGTCCGACCTCGGCTACGCCATCGTGGTGCCCGCCGGGGAGAACACCTCGCTCGCCGTGTTCACCTCGCCGGACGCCCAACTCGGCAACGTGGCCTACCAGATGCAGCTGCAGGTCGCCGCCCTCGGTCGCGCGCTCGCGAGCCCGACCCGGCGGCAGGACGACGACGGCCGGTCATGACCGCCGCCCCCCGCAGGCGGATGGTGCCCGCCTACCTGGCCACCGGCGGCCGCAGCCGCCCCGGCACCAAGGGCTTCGAGCGGCTGACCGTGCTGTTCGCCGACCGCGCCGACCCGCCGGCCGCGCTCGAACCCGAACACCGCCGGCTCTGGGAACTGCTGCGCCCCGGCGCGCTGACCGTGGTGGAGGCCGCCGCGCACCTGCGCCTGCCGGTCAGTGCCACCGTCTTCCTCGCGGCCGATCTGGTCGAGTCGGGCTGCCTGCGCGCCCGCGCACCGATCCCGCGCGCCCAGCAGACCGACCGCTCCATCGTCGAGAGGCTCCTCGTTGGACTCCGTGCGCTCCGGTGACCCGGCCGCCCGGCCGGACCCGGAAGACCAGAGCCGGGTGGGCTACCTGCCCGACCGGGACCAGACGCTGATGAAGCTGGTGGTGGCCGGCCCGTTCGGGGTCGGCAAGACCACCCTCATCCGCACTCTCTCGGAGATCGCCACCCTGCACACCGAGGAGGCGATGACCGAGACCGGCCGCCCGGTGGACGACCTGGCCGGCCTGCCCGAGAAGGCCACCACCACCGTCGCCGTCGACTTCGGCCGGCTCACCCTGCCCGGCAACGTCGTGCTCTACCTGTTCGGCACCCCCGGCCAGCGCCGCTTCTTCCCGCTCTGGCAGGACATCGCCCGCGGCGCCGTGGGCGCCCTGGTGCTCGCCGACACCCGCCGGCTGGCCGACTCCTTCGAGATCATGGACATGGTCGAGGAACAGGGCCTGCCGTACGCCGTCGCCGTCAACCGCTTCCCGGACGCACCGGAGCACGCGGTCGAGGTGCTGCGCACCCACCTGGACCTGCACGCCGCGACCCCGTTGCTGCTCTGCGACGCCCGCGAGCGCGACAGCAGCCTGGACGCGCTGATCGCGCTGGCCGAGCACGTCCTGGACGCCCTGCCCGCCGCCCCCGCCACCTCGGACTCCGCCACCGCGGACCCCGCCACCCCGGAGCAGCCGTGACCGTCGAGTCCCGCCCGACCCCGATCCACGGCCCGGTCTTCGCCGCCGACCCCCAGCTGGTCTACGAGCGGCTGCGGCGGCACGGCGCGGTCGCCCCGGTCGAGGTCGCGCCCGGCGTCGAGGCCCTGCTGGTCACCGACTACCAGGCCGCACTGGACCTGCTGCGCGACACCGACACCTTCTCCAAGGACTCCCGGGCCTGGCAGCGCACCGTCCCGCCGGACTCCCCGCTGCTGCCGGTGCTCGGCTACCGCCCGACCGCGCTGTTCAGCGACGGCGAGACCCACGCGCGCTACCGGGCGGTGATCACCGACGCCCTCGCACTGTTCGAACCGCACCGGCTCCAGCGCCAGGTCGCCGAGACCGCGCACCGGCTGATCGACCGCTTCGCCGCCGTCGGGCACGCCGACCTGATCGCCGAGTACGCCCGCCGGCTGCCCGCCTTCGCGCTCACCACCTGGTTCGGCGTGCCGCCGGAGCAGCGCGAGGAGGTGGTGGACGCGATCACCGGGCTGATCGAGTCCACCGCGCGGGCGGGCGCCTCGTACGGGAAGCTCCTGGCGGTGGTCACCGCGATGGTCGCCGAGCGCCGCGCGCGGCCCCGGCACGACCTCACCTCGATGTACGTCACCCACCCGGTCGGGCTGGACGACGACGAGGTGATCCGGCAGATCACCCTGACCCTGATCGCCGGGCACGAGCCGACCACCAACCTGATCGGCAACGCCCTGCTGCGCCTGCTCACCGACGCCCGCTACGCCGGCTCGCTGTTCGGCGGGGCGATGACCGCCCACCAGGCGATCGACGAGGTGCTCTGGCACGAGCCGCCGATGGCCAACCTCTCGGCCCACTACCCGCGGTACGACATCACCTTCCACGGCCGCGAGATCAAGGCGGGCACGCTGGTCCTGGTCTCGTACGCGGCCGCCAACTCCCAGGCCGCGCCGCCCACCGACGACGGCGGGCTGCGCAGCGGGGAGAGCGCCCATCTGGCCTGGGCGGCCGGCCCGCACGCCTGCCCGGCCCGGGACCCGGCCCTGCTGATCGCGATCACCGCCATCGAGCAGCTGGGCAGCCGCCTCAGCGACCTCGAACTCTCCACCCCCGCCGAGGACCTGCTCTGGCGCCCGGGCCCGTTCCACCGGGCGCTGATGCACCTTCCGGTCCGCTTCGCACCGGTCGAGGGGTAGGCCCGGACACGCACGCCCGGACAGCACGCGGGCCCGGGACAGCACGCACGCCCGGGCACGCAGGCCCGCACGGCAGGAGGCCCGGACACCGTACGTGTCCGGGCCTCCTGCCGTTCGTCGCTCAGCCCTGCTCGGCCGGCTTCAGCGTCAGCGAGACGCTGTTGATGCAGTACCGCTGGTCCGTCGGCGTGCCGTAGCCCTCGCCCTCGAAGACGTGCCCGAGGTGCCCGCCGCAGCGGGCGCAGCGCACCTCGACCCGGCGCATGCCGAGCGAGGTGTCCTCGATGTACTGGACCCGGTCCCCGGCCAGCGGCGCGTAGTAGGACGGCCAGCCGCAGTGGCTGTCGAACTTGGTCTCGGAGCTGAACAGTTCGGCCCCGCAGGCCCGGCAGCCGTAGACGCCGACCGTCTTGGTGTCGGTGTACTCACCGGTGAACGGGCGCTCGGTGCCCGCCTCGCGGAGCACGTGGTACTCCTCGGGGCTGAGCTCGGCGCGCCACTCGGCCTCGGTCTTCTCGATCTCGTAGCTCATCACGGCTCCCGGTCGCGGCGTACGTGCGTGCGTGTGTCAGACGTTGGAAGCAACGTTCGCGAGGTGCTGAAGGATTTCCGGGCCCAGGTTGGTGACGTCCCCGGCGCCCATGGTGAGCAGCAGGTCGCCCGGGCGGGCGAGGCCGGCCAGCACGGCGGGAGCGGCGGCGAAGGAGTGCTCGGCGGCGACCTCGGCGCCGGCCCGGCGGGCGGCGTCGACGATCAGCTCGCTGGTCACGCCGGGGATCGGGTCCTCGCGGGCCGGGTAGATGTCCAGCACCACGGAGGCGTCGGCCAGCGCCAGGGCCCGGCCCATCTCCTCGGAGAGCTGCTGGGTGCGGCTGAACAGGTGCGGCTGGAAGACCACCAGCACCCGGCCACCGCCGGTCAGGCCCTCGCGGATCGCCTCCAGGTCGGCGGCCATCTCGGTGGGGTGGTGGGCGTAGGAGTCGATCACCTGGACGCCGGCGGCCTCGCCCTTGAGCTGGAGGCGGCGGCGCACGCCGGTGTAGGCGCCGAGCGCCTTGGCCAGGTCGGCGGCCGGGACGCCCAGCGCGACGCCGGCGGCCAGCGCGGCCACCGCGTTGTGGGCGTAGTGCCGGCCGGGCACCGAGACGGTGAAGGCCAGCTCGACGCCGTCCAGCAGCACGGTCACCTCGCTGGTCATGCCGCGGGCGACCACCGACAGCACCCGCAGGTCGGCGTCCTCGGCGGAGCCGACCGTCACCACGTTCAGGCCCTCGCGTCCGGCCACCCGGGAGGTGAGCTCGCGGGCGCCGTCGTGGTCGGCCGAGACCACCAGGGTGCCGCCGGGGACGATCCGGCCGACGAAGGTCTCGAAGGACTCGTAGATCTCCTCGATCGACGCGTAGTTGGCGTGGTGGTCCAGCTCCACGTTGAGCACGATCGCCACCTCCGGCGCGTACTTGTGGAAGCTGCGGTCGCTCTCGTCCGCCTCGGCGACGAAGATCTCGCCGGTGCCGTGGTGGGCGTTGGAGCCGGGCGCGTCGAGGTCGCCGCCGATCGCGTAGGACGGGTCCAGGCCCAGCTCGCCGAGGGCGACGGCGAGCATGCTGGTGGTGGTGGTCTTGCCGTGGGTGCCGGCCACCGCCAGTGCTCGCCGGCCGCCCATCAGCGCGGCCAGCGCGTCGGAGCGGTGCACCACCGGAATGCCGCGCTCGTGGGCGACGGCCAGCTCCGGGTTGTCGGCGCGGATCGCGCTGGAGACGACCACGCTGCTGGTGCCGTCCGGCACGTGCTCGGCGGCGTGGCCGACGTGCACGGTGGCACCGAGGGCACGCAGCGCGAGGACGGTCTCGGACTCCTTGGAGTCGCTGCCGGAGACGCTGGCCCCGCGCACGGCGAGGATCTTCGCCAGGCCGGACATCCCGGCGCCGCCGATGCCGATGAAGTGCGGGGCGTGCAGGTCGTGCGCGGCGTCGTTCAAGGCGTGGCTCCGTAGGGGCGGGGGCAGACAGGGCGGGCGGACGGGACGGGAGGACGGAATCGTCCTCGCGGGCGGACCGCAAGGACGATTCTGCACCACCGCCGCGCCGGGCCAGGAGTCGCTCAGGAGTCGCTGGCGAACAGCCTGAGCACCGGGACCCCCACCTTGTGCCGGGCCTGGGAGGCCCAGTCGCGATGGAAGAACTCCTCCACGAAGTGCGGGGAGGTGAGCACCACCACCTCGTCCGCCCGCTGCTCCTCGACGACCGCGCGCAGCCGCTCCAGGGGCCTCTCCTCGACCAGCTCGCCCACCGCCCCGGCCCCGGCCGTGCGCAGGTGGCGCAGGCTGTGCTCCAGCGACTCGGTGGCCACCGTCGGCGCGTTCCCGGACTCGTCGTGCTCGTGGACCACCTTGTCGAGGTGGCCGAGGGCGACGTCGTCGAGCGCCCGCAGCAGTTCGTCCTGCCTGCCGCGCGGCTGCATCAGGACGACGAAGGACACCTCCTCCTCGCCGTGGAGCGTGGTGACGAGTTCCACGTCCGCGTCGGAGAGAGCCTTTTCGATCATCAGTACCGTCTTGAACACGTGAGTCCCTTCCAGTGGCCGGCCCCCGGGCCCCGGCATCGCATAACGGGATCACGATCGGGGGGTCACGGGGTCATCCGAACCCAGGTGACGCAGGTAGCGAGTGAAGAGGAATCCTTTCTGCTCGATCAATGAGACCAGCTCCATCCGCTGCACGTCCGGCATTCCGGCATCGTGGAGGATGCGCGGCGCGTCGCCGCCGGTGAGCAGCGGGGCCAGCGACAGGCACAGCTCGTCCAGCAGACCGGCCGCCGCGAACTGCCCCAGCAGACGCGGGCCGCCCTCGGTCAGCAGCCGGGTCCAGCCCCGCTCGGCCAGGGCCGCCACGCCCGCCCGCAGGTCCACCGAACCCGTGCCCGCGAGCACCAGGTCGGCCACCTCGGCCACCGCCCGACGACGCTCCGCATCGGCGTCCCCGGTGGTGATCACCACCGTCCTGACCAGCGGTTCGGTGAACAGCGGCGCGGTCAGGTCCAGCCGCAGCGAGCGGCTCACCACGGCGATCACCGGGGCGGGCGCCTGGCCCGCCGCCGCCCGGGCCGCCGCGAACTCCCGGCGCGCCCGGGCCGGCCGGTAGCCCTCGGCGCGGACCGTCTCCGCGCCCACCACTACCACGTCCGACAGGGCCCGCAGCACCCCGAAGATCCGCTTGTCCGCGTCGCCGGAGAGGCCCTCCGAGAGCCCGTCCAGCCTGGCCCCGCCGTCCAGGCCGGACACCATGTTGGCGCGCAGCCAGGGGCGCCCCTGATTCACCTGTTCGGGGTACGCGTAGACGGCGGCGAGCGATTCCAGTGCGGCCGGATCCGCGGGCCGGCCGCCCAGCGGGCTGATCAACTGTTGCATGATCCCAGTCTTCCACCGCGGGCCGTGCTCCGTCCGGGGCCGCGGGTCGTTCGGACGGCGTACGGGGCAGGCGTACCCTCTACTGATGTGCCCGCAGCCTCCCACTCCGCAACCGCGAACGAGCCGATAGCCGCCGCACCCGTGTCCGGCTCCCCGATCGCGCTCACCTCCCGCCGTCCCGTCGTGCCCGCCGAGCGGCTGGTCGCCGAGATGGTCCCGCCGCCCCGGTTCGCCGACGTGAGCTTCGGGACGTACATCCCGGACCCGACCCAGCCGAGCCAGTACGAGGCCGTCCAGGTCCTGGAGCAGTTCGCGGCCACCCTCGGCGGAGGAAACGGTTCGCCGCCCAAGCGCAGCTGGTTCCGCCGCTCCGCCCCCGCGCCCACCGGCCCCGCCGGGGTCTACCTCGACGGCGGCTACGGCGTCGGCAAGACCCACCTGCTCGCCTCGCTCTGGCACGCCGCCCCCGGCCCCAAGGCCTTCGGCACCTTCGTCGAGCTGACCAACCTGGTCGGCGCGCTCGGCTTCCAGCAGGCCGTGCGGACCCTCTCCGGGCACACGCTGCTCTGCATCGACGAGTTCGAGCTGGACGACCCGGGCGACACCGTGCTGGTCTCCACCCTGCTCGGCCGGTTGGTCGAGAACGGCGTGAAGCTGTGCGCCACCTCGAACACCCTGCCGGAGAAGCTCGGCGAGGGCCGCTTCGCCGCCGCCGACTTCCTGCGCGAGATCCAGGGCCTGTCCGCGCACTTCCGCCCGATGCGGATCGACGGCCAGGACTACCGCCACCGCGGCCTGCCGGACGCCCCGCCGCCGTACTCCGACGAGGCCGTCGGAGACGTCGCGGACCGCACCCCCGGCGCCTCGCTGGACGACTTCGACGCCCTGCTCGCCCACCTCTCCGCCGTCCACCCCAGCCGCTACGGCGCGCTGCTGGACGACGTCACCGCGGTCTGCCTGCGCGGCGTCAAGCAGGTCGACGACCAGTCCACCGCGCTGCGCCTGGTCGTCCTCGCCGACCGCATGTACGACCGCGAGCTGCCGATCACCGCCTCCGGCCTGCCCTTCGACCAGGTCTTCCCGGAGGAGATGCTGCGCGGCGGCTACCGCAAGAAGTACCTGCGCGCCATCTCCCGCCTGGTCGCCCTCGCCCGGGACAGCGCCAAGGCCTGACCCGTGACCCTCCCCCTCGCCCGGCAGTTGTTCCCACTGCCGGGCGAAGGGGAGAGGCACGACCGGTGACGAGTCCCGGGCGGGCTACGGGATCGAGATCGAGCCCGAGGCGCGCGTATGGCTCCAGAACTGCCCGACCGCCGAGTACCGGGCTGCCGAACGCGCCGCCGACCGCCTCGCCGAGGACGGTGAGGCGCTGTCGTTGCCGTTGGCGAGCCACCTGGGCGGCCCGCTGCGGGAGCTGCGGATCGGGTCCATGCGCATCACACACTGGCTCGTGCCGGCGGAGCACCGGGAGAGCGAGGAGTGCCGCGCGGCCGGGCGGCGGATGGTGCTGGCCGAGGAGACCGTCGGGGGCATCGAGGAGAGCGGGGTCGATCCGGCCCTTCCGCTGACCGAGCGACTCGCCGCCGCCTTCGACTCCGTCGTGCGGATCGACCCCGCCCGGGAGCCGGCCATGAGCTTCGAGGCCCACGCGGCCTGATCGAACCGGCCTCGCTTGTCAGTGGTGGGTCGTACCGTTGAGTGGTGCGTCCCATCACGAGTATTGAGCGGTCCGTGGCGCCCTTCGAGGTCGTCAGTCCCTTCCAGCCGAACGGCGACCAGCCGGCGGCGATCGCCGAGCTGGAACGGCGGATCAGGGGAGGGGAGAAGGACGTCGTACTGCTCGGTGCCACCGGCACCGGCAAGTCGGCCACCACGGCCTGGATGATCGAGAAGCTGCAGCGGCCCACCCTGGTGATGGCGCCGAACAAGACGCTGGCCGCGCAGCTGGCCAACGAGTTCCGCGAGCTGCTGCCGAACAACGCCGTCGAGTACTTCGTCTCGTACTACGACTACTACCAGCCCGAGGCGTACGTCCCGCAGACGGACACCTACATCGAGAAGGACTCCTCGATCAACGAGGAGGTCGAGCGGCTGCGCCACTCGGCGACCAACTCGCTGCTCACCCGCCGGGACGTCATCGTGGTCGCCTCGGTCTCCTGCATCTACGGCCTCGGCACCCCGCAGGAGTACGTCGACCGGATGGTGCGGCTCAAGATCGGCCAGGAGATCGACCGGGACGACCTGCTGCGCCGCTTCGTCGACATCCAGTACGCCCGCAACGACGTGGCCTTCACCCGCGGCACCTTCCGGGTCCGCGGCGACACCATCGAGATCTTCCCGGTCTACGAGGAGCTCGCCGTCCGGATCGAGATGTTCGGCGACGAGATCGAGGCGCTGTACACCCTGCACCCGCTCACCGGCGAGATCATCAGCCAGGACGAATCCGTCCACGTCTTCCCCGCCTCGCACTACGTGGCCGGCCCCGAGCGCATGGAGCGCGCGATCACCGGCATCGAGAAGGAGCTGGAGGGGACGCTCGCCCGGCTGGAGAAGCAGGGCAAGCTGCTGGAGGCCCAGCGGCTGCGGATGCGCACCACCTACGACATCGAGATGCTGCGCCAGATCGGCACCTGCTCGGGCGTCGAGAACTACTCGATGCACTTCGACGGCCGTGAGCCCGGCTCCCCGCCGAACACCCTGCTCGACTACTTCCCGGAGGACTTCCTCCTGGTCATCGACGAGTCGCACGTCACGGTCCCGCAGATCGGCGCGATGTACGAGGGCGACGCCTCGCGCAAGCGCACCCTGGTCGAGCACGGCTTCCGGCTGCCCTCCGCGATGGACAACCGCCCGCTGAAGTGGGAGGAGTTCCTGGAGCGGATCGGCCAGACCGTCTACCTGTCGGCGACGCCCGGCCCGTACGAGCTGTCGCGCGGGGACGGCCAGGTCGAGCAGATCATCCGCCCGACCGGCCTGATCGACCCCGAGGTGATCGTCAAGCCGACCGAGGGCCAGATCGACGACCTGGTGCACGAGGTCCGTCAGCGGGTGGAGCGGGACGAGCGCGTCCTGGTCACCACGCTGACCAAGAAGATGGCCGAGGACCTCACCGACTACATGCTCGGCCTGGACATCCGGGTCCGGTACCTGCACAGCGACGTGGACACGCTGCGCCGGGTGGAGCTGCTGCGGGAGCTGCGGGCGGGCCGGTACGACGTGCTGGTCGGCATCAACCTGCTGCGCGAGGGCCTGGACCTGCCCGAGGTGTCGCTGGTGGCGATCCTGGACGCGGACAAGGAGGGCTTCCTGCGCTCCGGCACCTCGCTGATCCAGACGATCGGCCGTGCCGCCCGCAACGTCTCCGGCCAGGTCCACATGTACGCGGACAGGATCACTCCCTCGATGGAGAAGGCCATCGACGAGACCAACCGCCGCCGGGCCGTGCAGCAGGCCTACAACAAGGAGCACGGGATCGACCCGCAGCCGCTGCGCAAGAAGATCGGCGACATCCTGGACACCCTCGCCCGCGAGGACGTGGACACCGACGAGCTGCTCTCCACGGGCTACCGCAACCAGGGCAAGGGCAAGGCCCCGGTGCCGTCGCTGGGCGCGGAGCGCAAGCCGGCCAAGTCCCTGCCCGCCGCCGAACTGGCGGACCTCATCCAGGAGATGACCGACCGGATGCACACGGCCGCCGCCGACCTCCAGTTCGAGGTCGCGGCCCGGCTGCGCGACGAGGTCAAGGAGCTGAAGAAGGAACTGCGGCAGATGCGCGAGGCGGGTGTGGCGTAGGCGGCCCGCGCGAGCGCGCCCGCGTGGTGACCGGGCTTGGCCGGAATGACACCGGTCAAGCCCGCGGGTGTCTCAGGCTTGCCACAAACGGGGAAACCCGGGGGAGGGCGGGGTGCCGCAGGGCCTAGGCTGGCCTGCGGCATCGTGCCCTCGGGACGGGGTTGCGGGCCGTACGCAGAGG
>NZ_JBIVVI010000010.1:0-22291 GCF_044757675.1 Kitasatospora sp. NPDC091257 | reverse complement strand
CCCCGTCCCCCTGCGCGTGCTGTGTACCGACGGCACCCCCTCCGGCGCCGAGGTCCGGGCCATCGCGCGCCTGGCCGATATGGGCTGGCACATCGCAGCCCGCGCCGACTTCGACGAGGCCGGCCTGCGCCACCTGAACTCCATCCTCACCGCCCAGCCGCGCGCCGTCCCCTGGCGCATGAGCACCGACGACTACCTCACCTGCCTGAGGCGCTACCCGTTCCCCGATACGACCCCCGCCCTGGCCTCTCGCGAACTCCACACCCCGTGGGACCATGCCCTGGCCCACGCGATGGCCGCGCACAGCCGCCCTGGCTTCGAGGAAGCCCTCCGCCACGAACTGGCCGACGACGTACGCCGCGGGGCCCCGGCCGTCCCACCTCGTGCCCAACCAGCATCCCGCGGGCCCGACGACGCCGGGGCGAGATCGAAGACGGACTTGCCTCCGGCTTCCGGCCTGGAATGAACACCGCCGATGTCAAACGCGCCGACGCGCACTTCGCCATCGACACGAGCAAACAGGTAGTGCTGCTGCCGCACCGGTCACAGGCGCCTTCCGAACACCGAGGGAGCAGGTGTCGCTGGCTTGAGCCGGCAGCCTCCACTCTCGTGCCCGCGCCGGCAATGAACCTCAGTGCCCGACGAAGCGAGCGCCCGAAGGAAGCCCCGCCGTCGGCGATTAGGATGCCAAGTATCCACCAGGGAAAGGAGTTTGCTTCATGACTGGCAGCGATAGTTCGTCGTTTCTCGGAAACGGGGACCTGGGCGATTGGCGGCTGAAGGACTCGATCCGAGTTGAGGTCGCACTGAGCATCCTGGACGAGCTCGAACGACTGACGGAGGGCGACCTCGACACGGCGCAGCGCGGGGCCGACCCGGACGGGCAGGTAAGCGAGAGGCTCAACCAGTTCCGGAACACTCTGCAGGCCGAACGGCGGGCGCTGCGGGCGGACAGCGACGAGCAAGCCGCCGTCGAGGCGGAACGAGTGATCACCCAGTACAAGCCCGTACTGCGGGCCCGCGAGGTGGCTCGATGAGCCCTCAGATCCCGGGCAGCAGCCTCTTCGATGACTGGGCCCTTGCCCCCGATCAGGCCCGCAAAAGGTTCGAGGACTGGGTGGTTCCGGTCAAGCTGGCCGGTCCCCGACGCCAGGAAGAGCCGCTGGTGTTCGTCGTCGAAGGTGGGCCGGGTGCCGGCAAGACCTACACACAGAACCGCATCCAGGCTCAGTTGGAGGCGGCCGGCCGGGGTGCCGGGCTCGGGCTGGACGTGGATGCCTTCCACTCCTCCCATCCGCGCTTCGAGGAGATCCGTGCCGCCCACGGGGTGAGCTTCAGCCGGTACACGGGTGTGGACGCTTCCCGGTTCTTCGCCATGGCCGTCGAGTACGGGATGTCGAACCGGTTCGACATCCTGCGGGAGGGCGAGCTGCGGCCCGACACCGTGCGCGACGTCCTCGCCCCGTTCGACGCAAGCGGTGTCTACCGCAGCGAGGCCGCGTTCATCGCGGTCGCGCAGGCCACCAGCGGTATCGCCGCGCTCTACCGCTGCCAGCAGGAACGGCGTGAACTCGGCGTGGGACGTGCGGTGCCGCCGGACTCGCGGGCCAGGATCCTGGCCCGGGTCCCCCAGAGCCTCGCCGTGATCGAGGACCACGCGCTCAGCGACACGGTCAACGTCTACGACCGGAGCGGTCACCTGCTCCACCACAGCACTGCTGTCCGGACCGGTGAGGAGAATGGCCGGATCACGCGGGCCCGGCAGCAGCCGGCCGGGGCGGTGCTCGCCTACCAGCACGAGGCCACCCGGCCCTGGAGTGCGCAGGAGAGCGGGCGGTTCACCGGCATCGCGGCCGAGCTCGCCCACGACAGCGAGCATCCCCTTGAGCCGGTGCTGCTCTACGACTTGGCCCACACCGTCCTGCAGGCCGCGCCGCACATCGACGACCGCCCCGCCGCCGTGCCGGTCGCCGCCGTGCTCGCCCACCCGCCCGCGCCGTTCCCCGGCACCGACGATGTCTACCTGCGGCATCTCTCCCTGACGATCCAGCACGCAATCGACGAACTCGCAGCCGGGAAGGCCGGGAACTGGACCACCTCCCTGGCGGGAGCGATCGCCCGCATCACCCCACCGCCCGCCGGCGCCGAACAGCAACCCGCACGCCCCGCCCCGGGCACCCGTCCGCAGGCCCGGGGCCAGCACCCCCAGGCCGGGCCACGCCGCGGCACAGGCCCTGTCGTGTGACTGGCGCAAGGACCGCCCCCTCGCGCGTCCTGCCCGCGGGCAAGGGCGCCCCTCGGTGGCGATGCGCCACTGCCAGTGGCTGGGTGAGGACGTCCGCAGCCGAGCCGCCGACCGGGCCGAGGAGGTGGGGTTGCCACGTGATGCGGCTCACTGTCCTGTCCTTATCGGCGGGCCTCCCTGGATCCCGCAGGCACAGCAGGGCCGGGATGGGCAGGAGCGGGCGCGACTCCCTTCGATCGCGGCCGACCCCGGCCGGCCGCGATCGCCTGAGATGTGCACTGTCGAAACGGCGGCCGCGCGGCGGTGCGCGCCCCGGCTCGCGAAACGACGCCACTGTGCCCTGCAGCCGAAAGGATCTCTAGCCCCCGATCTGGTCCGGCGACTGCGGCAGGAGAGCCGGGGCCACCTTGGCGCAGCCGGGCCCGGCCACGCTGAGCCCCGCGGCCGTGACCCCCGAGGTCACGGCGAGCGTGGCCAACGTGGAGACGATCGCCGTGACGGCCGCCGTGACGGCGAGTTCGCCCAGGCGCCTGAACCCGTTGCCGTGGTTGTGCATGTCTCGACCCCTCCTTGTTGAGAGCTGCAGGCTGCGGCACTGCCCGGAGCGTTCCGACCGGATCGCCCGGGCGGTGCCGCAGTTCATGCGCGCCAACGTAACCGGGCCGGCGATCCGCCGAGTGCCACCGCGGCGACGCCAATGCGCCCTACCGGTCGGACACTCCTCGGCGTTCCCGGTGTGTTCTGGCTGGTCACAAGCCATGTCGGGTCTGCCGTAGCAGGGCGTCCGATTTCGTACCCGGTCGTCCCAGGTGGCGTGCGGCGGCGCCGGGACACCGCCCTCCACCTGGCTACCTGCGTGTTGCTGCTGCGGCTGTCATCCCGAGCGGCCCCGAGACGGCGACCGCGGGCAATCGAGGCTGCGCCCTGATCCATGTCGCTGGCGCCGGCGACGAGCAGACCGCGGCGCAGCTCGCGGCCTGCGCCCGGGTGTGGGAACAGGTCGGCGGGGAAGGGCCGGGGCAAGCGTGGGAACGGCGCTGGAGGGCGTTCCCGCAGTTGCTCGTGGTCCTGGCCGGCACCGGCGCGGCCGGGGTGCGAACGACGGTGGCGGACCTGCTGCTCGCAGCCGAGGAACAGCCAGCCGTCGCCGAGATGGTCACCGCCGTCCCGGCCGGGGCCGCCCGGATCGAGGACCTGGTCCAACGCGGCCCGTCGGCTCCGGTCTGGCACCCGTTCAGCAGCCGGGGCCGGCGGCCGTACGGGTGGACGGAGCTGTAACGACCGGGCCCGGTCTTTATCACAGGGTTAATCACTACGTTCTGCCTGCACAGAACAATCGCAGCGGCGGGCGCCGGTCAGCGGGCCACCAGGCGCCGCCGCGGAACCGGCCGGTGAGCCACCCACATGCCGGGCAGGGCAAGCGGGCACAGCCAGAGGGACGGAAGCCTCGCTCTGCGGCGGGGCCAGCCCCGGAATCTCGACATCGGTGAAGGCACCCGGGCCCCGCCCCTACCAATGCTCTGACCTGCGGAGCTACCGTCTCTCTGCCAGACCATCAAGGTATCGCCACGGCACCCGACGTAGCCGTCAAGGTGCCGACCGCCTGCTCCGGGTGGGAATCAAGCTGGGCAGGAAGCGAGAGGACTCCCGTGATCATCTTCGACACGAACGCCATCAACAGGATCAACCCTAGGAGCCCGAGGGCGGACATCGTGCGCGCGCTACGTGCCTCTGGGCAACACCGGGTCGGTATCCCGGGAACGGTCCTTGAGGAGCTGGCCGCTCACAAAGCGAAGGACTACGTCGCGCAGCGCGAGACGGCCGCGTCCGCACTCAATGCGTTGCAGCGGATGATGCCCTGGAAGCCGACGCCGACGTTCGAGGAGCCGCCGCTTGAGTTGGAGGAGTGCCAGGAGTACTGGCGGAAGGTGTACTCGGAGCTCTTCGAGGTGGTGCCCACCTCGGGCGAGGCCGCGCTGAAGGCGCTCTCCCGTGAAGCACTCGCGCTGCCCCCGGCCAAGCAGGGCGAGAAGCGGGCGGAGGGCGCGCGGGACGCCGCGATCTGGTTCACGATCCTCGAGTTCCTGCGGAATTATCCGGACGAGGACGTGCACTTCGTCACGGACAACACGACCGACTTCGGTGACGGCACCGTCTACCGATTCCCCATGGACCAGGACCTGGGGGATCTCGCCGGACGTCTGAAGCGCCTGAAGGACTTCGACGCTGTCGTGACCGCCTTCACGGTAGCCGTCGACAACGCCTCCGCCGCCGCCGACGCGAAGCGTTTCCTGGATTCGGAGCCCGTCGCCGCGACGATCGGAGGACTCGCCTTCGCCTCGCACCGTGCCGTACTGGGCCTTCCGGGGATCACCACGACCGGCGCCCCCATCGAGTGGAACGCCTGGATCACGCCACCGCGCAGCACTCTGCTGAGTAGCGGCAAAGCCGCCGGGCACCGCATCGGCAAGGAGGTCTGGTACACCGCCGAGACGACCTGGCTGTTGTACGGCCTCGCTGCCGCCGTGGGCCAGGGGCTGGAAGGCGTCTCGTGCATCTGGACGGTCAAGCTCCTGTTCTCCGCCGACGCGGACGGCGATCAGGGAGCGCCCACGCTGCTGTCGCCTGACGACCCGTCCGCTCCAGACCTGCAGGACAAACCCACCACAGACGCCCTGGCGGCACTCCACAAGGAGGCCCTGCGCGAGCTCATCTCCAAGCGGAAGCCCGATTCAGCAGCCACCGCAGACCAGGCCGGCAGGCCGACCGGTCCATCGGACGTCGGCCTTTTGTACAACTACGCCCCCGGCCTGGCCGACGCCGTCCGGGCGGCAGTACTGCCGACGTTCGACTTCGCGTCGTGGTCGACCAACTTCAACTACACCGCGCCGGTCGCGGACGCCGTCAAGGCGGCAGCGCTGTCCCGGACCAACCTCTCCGCGCTTCTGGCCAGCGCCACCGAGGCGGCCGATCTTGTCTCCGGCCTGCCCAACTACTCCGGCCTTCTGTCCCCGACGAACCCGTCCATGTACGTTCGGACATGGCCGCACGATGACATCGACGCGCTTGAGGAGCTCTCCGGTTCACAGGAACCGGAAAGGCCGAACGAGGACGACAGCTGACCTGGCGCAACCGGCCGGACCGCCCTCGCGTTCTGGGCCGGGTCCGGGGCCTGCGGCGGGGCTCACAAGGCCGAGAATCCGAATTTGGACGCCACGGGGTCGAGTGGCGTGTAGTAGCCGGTCGAGAAGCAGGTCGTCGGAATCGACGTGCTGTTGCACGGGACCTTGGTGTCGGTGTTCCCGGCAATGATGACGCCGACCGGTGCCATGGAGTCGCCCTGGGGGTTGGCCACGGCCGGCCCGCCACTGTCGCCCTGGGCGACGGCGACGCCCCCGCTGCGGGACTTCACCTCGGTCGCGCTGGTGCGCCCGGACGGCGAGTGGACGCCGAGCCGCGTGACCTCCAGCTCGCAGTGGAACCCGGACACGGCGCCGCTGAAGCAGGCAGACTGCCCCGGGTCCAGGCGCGCCGGCCCGTACAGCGGCCGCCAGTCGCCGCTGTTCCAGGAGCTGCTGTAGAAACGGGCCGCGGTGTCCCTTCCGGTCGTGACGACGGCGACGTCGAGGCCACTGTCGTAGGCGGTGACCTCGCCGACGACGCGCTGCCCGTTGTAGACGTTCCCGCTGGTCTGGCAGTGGGCGGCGGTGAGCAGGACACGCTTGTTGTCCACCCAGCCGGGCACGCCGGTGGAGCAGCGGGAGTTGTCGCCGAGGGTGAGGTCGGCTCCGGCATACCAGGGCGGGGCGTCGCTGGTGCGGCTGCCATGGGTGGGTGTCTCGGAAGAGCCGGCACGGGACTGGACGGGGATGCCTGCGATCTGCCCGGCCCGGGCCTGGTAGTCGCGCGCCGGGGCACCGGCGGGCGCGATGCGCCTGGCGCTTGCCGGCTGGTAGGTGAGCAGGAGGCCGCTGCCGTCGTTGGCGGGCGAGAGCGACGACCACTCCGAGGCGTCGTTGCCGACCGCCGTGATGAACCGGTCGACGGCCTGGTCCATCTCGGCGCGCGAGTACGCGGCCGGCCGGTAGCGGACGTCGTAGTCGGGGCTCGCCGGGCCCGCGGGGTCGTGGCCGGCCTGCTCACGGGTACGTGCACGCCAGGCATCGACGGCTTTGGTGACCTGGGCGGGGACCGGGCCCTTCCAGAAGAGGTCGAGGTAGTGCTCGTCGCCGTGGAACACGATCGACGCGAAGCCCGCGCCGTCGACCCGCTCGGTGTCGACCAGCCGGTGCACCTCGTCGGCGATCGGCCTCAAGTACTTCTCGTGGTACTCACGGCTCAACAGGACCGTCGGGGCCATGCGCGTCTCCGCGGCCTCCCCCTCGGTGCCGCGCGCGACGGCAATCGACGCGGCCCCCAGGACCAGGACCGCTGCCGCGTACAGGAGGAGCTTCGACCTGCGCATGGAGACACCATAGAGTCACAGAAACCGCTACACAGAGTTATCTGATCATATGCGTCGCCCGACCAAGCCATCGTCGACTCCGCGTTGTCGTAGCACCCGTGGACAAGCGGCATACGCTCTGGGTCAGGAATACGTACTTGTGGGGAGGATCAAGTGTTGAACACCAGCCTGCTACAGCAGTCGCTCGACGATCTTCTGTGTCGCATCCTGCCCGGCCAGCCCCAGCCGCTGCCTCCGTCCAACGGCGGCGCCGACACACATGAACGCCACGAGGGCCTCGAAGCCACTCGTCTGCACCTGGGCGGGACGCTGGCGGCCGACCCCGCCCTGACCGTCCGCGTACCCGACGACGTGCTGCCACTACTCACCTTGGACGACAATCTCACCAACCAGCTGGCCTTCCCTCTTGCCGCGGACGGCGATGGGAACAATTGTTCGACAAAGCTTGGGTGATCACACGTCAGCTCCGGTCGTCGCCCCGGTGGGCCGGGGCGGGTGGCTGCCGGGTGGCCGAGGTCGGTCGGCGGCGCGCACGGAGCGCAGGTGCATCTGGACGGCCGCCGCGTCGGTTCCTGTGAGGTCGGCGATCTCGGCCGCGGGCAGGTCGAGAACGAGGTGCAGGACGAGGACATCCTGCTCGGGGTCGCTCAGGTGGGCGACGGGCGGCAACGGGCCGGCCATCGAACGGACCCGTCGGCGGACCGCCTGCCAGGCGCACGCGGCCGGGCTGGGCGCGGCCAGGACGGTGGGCCAGCGTTCGGCGAGTTCGTCGAAGGCCTGCTTGATCGCGCTGCAGGCGTCGGCGACGGGCAGGAGGAGGGCCGCGTACGAGAGGTAGCGGTCGTAGTGCAGGTCGCGCAGGGCCCAGGGCCCGATGCGGTCGGGTCGGGCCGGTCGGCACGGTCGGTTCCCGAGCCAGGGCGGTGGCATGGCGGTTCCCAGGGGACGGGGGGTGGGAGCGGGGGCAGTGCTGTGAGCCCGCGTCGCGGCGGCGTGCCGCGGACGGTCTCAGAAGGATTCGGCGGGCAAGGTGGTGGTGGCCGGGTTGACCGAGGCGGGGGTCGACGGGGGCGGGCTCTCGGGTGTCCACTTCGGATTCGCCGCCAGCTGGAGGCACTCCCACAGGGGCCTGATGAGATCGACCGGCCCCTGGAGAAGGCTGACGACCGCCACGATGTCCGGCCACGGCGCCAGCTCGGGGCGCCGCAGGACGTCGGTGGCCTGCGCGGTGGTCAGGGTGAGCGTGGAGCGTTCGACGATGAATTCGGCGGTGGGGCGGCCGGCGGCGAGGTGGAGGCCCTGGATCGCGGAGGTGAGCTGAAAGAGGGCATGGTCGTACGCCTTGGGGCGGCCGGCGAAGAACGGCCGGGCCGTCGGTTTGCCGTTGGCTTCCTCCCACAGCACGCGCAGCTGTTCGGGGTCTGCGTCGCAGGAGCGCGCGAAGGAGGCGACCACGTCCCAGCGCGGCATGCGTTCTCCGCTCACCGCCCGGGAGACGTAGGAGGTGGACACTCCGGCTTCCTCCGCGACCTCCCTCATGTAGCGGCCCGAAGCACGCAGGAGGTGGGAGAGGGCGCTGGCGAGGCGGGACTGGGCGTCGAGGGCGTGGACCGCGGAGCGCCTGTTGCGGTGGCCGCGTTCCCTGGCGGAGGAGCCCCTGGGGCGGGCGGTCTTGCGTCCGCGTTCGCGTCGGCGTGCCAGTACGCGGGCGGCTTTCTCCTCCTCCCAGCGGGTTCGCGCGGTTTCGGTGCTCACTCCGAGGATCTTGGCGATGGTCGGCCAGGGGACTTTGCGCTGGCGGGCCTGGAGGACGACGGCGTTGACGAGCTCTTCGTACTCCTTGCCGATGTCGGCGAGGATTTTGAGCTCGGCGACGTCGCCGAGAGCGGGGTTGGCTGACTTCACCACGTTCCGCAGGCGCCGTGCGGTGGTCATCAGGCCCGTGGCGATCTGGGTGACTGCCGGGTCCATCGTCGGGGCGGGGTCCTGCGGCACGGTCTTCTTCTTGCGGTGGTGGGCGGAACGGCACTTGTCGGTGCAGAAGCGGCGGCGGCGTCCGAGGACTTTGGGCTCGAATTTCGTGTGGCAGTGGTCGCAGGCCTGGCTCGGCCCTGTCGGCTGGGTCATGTCCCGTTCCTCAATTCGGGATACCGCGAACGAGTGAGCCTCTCCTGGGGTTTTCGTTCGCGAACACCCGGTGATCCAGAACAGCGCGTACGGATTGCATTTCAGCCCGGCGCGGGCGCTGCGGCTGCCCGCCCTCCTCGAAGCTCGGCCGAGGCGGGCGGGCGGCGCCCGGGGCGTCAGATGCGACGGCGCAGGTAGCTGACGTGGGAGGCGTTGGCAACGGACCCGGCGGCATACAGCAGGGCCGACAGTCCGAGCCCGGGGCCGGCCCCCGTGAGGAGGGCGGCGAGCGCGCTCGGCACGGCCACGAGAAGGCCGCCTTTCACATGTACCCACATGGCAATGACGTCGGAGGTTTCCCCGGCCAACTGCAGAGGCATGTTAGGTTCGGTGCCACGGACGAACTGCCGCAGGGCGGTCAGGTGCCGGATCCGGTCAGGACTCACAAGGGCTCCTCGATCGAGTCGTGTTGTTGCGCAGAGCCCCGGCATGATTGGTTTCTCAGGCCCGCCGGGGCTCTCCGTATTCGCGACATTACAACGCGATCACCCCACCGCGTTAACGGGTCATCTTCTTAGTTGCCGCCCACTGGCAAGAATTCGAACAAAGCGATCAGAAGCGAAAGGGATCGATCGCCCGGCGGTGCGGCCGGTTCCGAATCCCATCGAATTTCTTCCGGGTCGGTTGACGCCTTGAGTCCGGCAGGGTCAACGAAACGTAATCTTCGGTGCTCAGGACTCGCCCGCTCCCCCGGGAGCGCCTTCGTACACCTCAGGCACTTTGGCGCCGGTGCCCGACGATCCCCGGCAACACACCGAACGCACCGTTGCCAACGCCATCAGCAGACTCCCGGACAACAGCACACCTTGGTCGGACGTAGGAGGGCCCCGCCCGCGTGCGGCATCGGCCCCGCCGGCCTGAGGGGTCCGGAGTCCGCGCTGCCCGTAGAGTCCGAAGCGCGGCTGCCCCGTCCGAGTTCGACGTGCTCTCCGACACGCTCTACCCCCTCGCCCCGGCCGGCTTCACCCGCGCCCGCAACGCACGCGCCGAGCGGTCAAGAAGAGCGGCCCACAGCTCGCCGAACGGATCCGGGGCCTGCGCCGGCCCACCCTGACGGCCTGGACCGCCAACATCCTCTACCAGCGCGCCACCGACCTCGGCATCCCCCACCGCTCCACCACGACCCGCGGCCAGCTCCAACACGCCCTCGAACAAACCCTGCGCGTTCCAGGGCGGTGCAGAGGGGCTGAGCTGCGGTGCCGGCCAGGTCCCGGCTTGCGAGGTCGGCATTCCGGCGGGCGCGGCAGCCTCCTCGGCCGCGCGATCGGCGATGTCCTGGCGGTGCTGTTCGGCGTGCAGGGTCCGGTCGATCTCGGACAGGGGCAGTCCGCCGGCCCGGCAGCGAATGCGGGCGTTCACGTCGTCGGCCAGCACGTGGACACTGGTCAGAGCCGAATGGGCATCTCCGGGAGAACGGCCAGGGCCAGGACGACGTCGTGGGCGCCGGGGAGATCCAAATCCTCGTCGGCTGTTGACCCGCTGACCAGACGACGCTGAATTAGGTTCTGGGCCTGCCGCAGGTGCGAGCGGACCGTTGCCGGATTCAGATCGAGCGCTGCGGCGGTGGTCTCAATATGGGTGTTTGCCTCGATCCATGCTGACAGCGTGTCGATCAGGTGGCGTCGCCCCCTGCTCAACGGCTCGAGGAACTCGCGTGCCCAGCAACGGACTTCGTCCGTGTCCAGCACCTGTGCGATGCCGGTCGGCTCATGCAGGGCGGGTGCACGCTCCACACGTGTTCCGAGTTCGAGCGCGAGGCCGAGCACGGCGCGCTGGATGATGTCCTGCAAGTCGGCCTCCAACAGTCCAGCGGCCGCGCTCAGACGGCGGGCGACCGTGTTGCGATGCGTCCCCAGGATTCTGGCGGCCGCGGCCGGAGTGAAGTCCAGACCCAGGCGCAGCGTGGCGAGGAGCTGCTCGCGGCGGCTTTCGGGCAAGCCCAGCAGCGGGGCCAGGCGGGCATGCGCCCACGTGTCGGCGCGCTCGTCGAGGATGTGGGCGAGCTGGACGTCGGCTGTGTATTGGTGGATACGGGTGGAAGTTCGCTGGGCTACGACCAGGGCCCGGCTGGCATCGCCGTATGCCTGGGCGGTGTCGGCAAGCTGGCGTGTGGTGCTGGCGCCGAGATAGCGGTGCGGCGCGGCGCGTACGACGGCGGTAAGGCCGTCCATGGCCTCGTATTCCGTGCTGGGGCCCGGGGCAATGACGACCACCTGGTCGGAGAAGGCCGGGCATGCACTGACGATGGTGGCGCTCCCTACAGCCTCCAGGCAGTCCTGAATGACACTGGTGCGCTCGGTCCGACGGGATTTGAGGATGAACACCTGGCATTCGTCGACGTCGAGGATCCCTGGGATGAGGCAGCGGGCGGTGCGCTGGGCCTCGGTCACGTTGCCGGTCATCAGTAGTTGCAGGATCGCCTGTCTCACCGATTCCTCGGCGCGTCTGAGGCGTTCGTTTCCTCGGGCGGCGGCTTCGGCAGCGGTCTGCACCGCCAGGAGGTCCAGGGTCCTTGCGATGGCGATGTTGGTGTCGGGGCTGAAGGCGGGGGCGCCGACGGCAAGTACTGGGGCGGGCCGGGCGGCCCCGATCCTGAACAGTCGGATCTGAAGGTCTGCGGTGCCGGGTGTCGGATCCAGGTCGGCAAGTTCGAGAGAGGCCCATCCTTGGCCTGCGCTGGAGAGTTGGGCGACCTTCTCGCGGGCGGGGTCGAGCAGGAGGCCTGCGCCGGCGGGCGCGACGGTGCAGGTCGATCCCAGGGGTGGTACCACGGCAACTTGGGCGCCGGCGAAGCCCGCGAGCCAGGTGACCAGGCGCTGGATGCCTTCCGGCCCACCGAGATGGTGGATCTGTTCCAGGAGTTGGCGATGGAGGGTGGCGGTGCGCAGTGTCCGGGCGTGGTATTCGTCGACGATGGCACTGTGCAACTGAAACCATGTGGGGGGATCGTCCCCGACGGTCAGCAACGGCATCCCGTGATGGCGTGCCGCCGCGCGAACGGACGGTTGCGTCTCCGTTCCTGGGGGCAGGGCGATGGCCAGTGCCGCTGCACCTGTTGCGGTGAGGCGGGCCAGGAACCGGTTCAGTCGGTCGCGTTCGCCCAATCTTGGGTCGCATCTTCGCACGACGACCAGGTGGTGGCGGACCTGCCCGTCGTCGAGCGCCTTGTCCGGGGACAGAGGGTGGACCCCGCGCAGCGGCCGGTCAGCGTCGCTCTTGGTCTCCTCTGCGAAGCGCAGCCCTTGTGGCAGACCGGTCGCGAATCGAAGCGTGGGCAACTCTGCCCCTCCCCGGGAACGGGGCGTCCCGCCCCGGGACGCCTTGTACCACGTGTCCGGGTATCCGGTTCAGGACCGGGCGGGGCGTCTGAACGCATTCAGTGACCGCGGTTGTGGCTTTGGAAATGTAGTTGAACGTTGACCGTACGATAGGCGGCTCCGCTGACAGGACGGCGGCGGGCGCCACTGCCTTCACCGAGACTCAAGTGCTCTTCGAGGACGCGGCCGTGACCCACTGGGGGCGGGATCGCGATCACCTGGCGAGGGGGATCGAGAGCTCCGACGGGCCGGGGCGTTCCGGGAACCGGGCCTCTTTGACGCCGAGGTCGCGCAGTCCGGACGGATGCTGGTGCATGGCGGCCACGATGCTCGGGCGAGTTCCTGGCATCTCGTCCTGTCAACTGGCCGACATGGACCGCGACCGGGCCGCGGGCTCCTGTCGCTCCTCGTCCCCGCTGAGCGGGCCCCAGCCGGGATCAGGAGCAGGCCGGTTGGAGGCCCCGGGCGGGGGCAGCGGGTCACGTACCTGTCCCCGCTGCTGCCGGGTGCTCAGCCGACACGCGGGCCTGAGGCCGTACAGGAGGCCGCCCGAGTCCAAGGCGCCGGCCGGTGGCTTCCAGCAGCAACCGACGGCGCAGCCCTGTCCAAGCGCGTCGCCACCAGGGGGCGCACAACGGCGCGAACGCCCCGCTCAGGTGTGCGCTGGTCGAGGTTTTCATCATGTTCATGGTGCTCTCGTACAGTACCGCCACCAGCCGAAGTCTGATTTCGTTCAGAGCACACCGCCCAGCGCGCGCCCAGCGCGCAGCCCGCAGCGCGCAGCCGCTCGGTACCGCACGGGCGACTCCGTGTCCCACGAAGGAGGCTCTGCCATGCCCACCGCCGCCACGCCAGCAACGTCCGACGCGCTCCGCGACCTGCTGGTGACCTGTCGCGGCCGCATCCAGGTCTCGCAGGAACGGGTGGCCATCGCCGTGGGAGTGTCGGGCCGTCACTACGGCGACCTCGAGCGCGGACGGGTGCGCCGGCCCAACCCCGTACTGCTCACACGGGTCGCCGAGGTGCTGAAGATGAGCCGCGACGAGCAAGCACGCATGCGCTCCCTCCTCGACGTTCTGCCCACGGCCTGAGCGTCCACACACCAAACGGGCCGTACACCCCTGCACGTGCTGCCGCCGACGTGATCCGGTACCGGCGTCCGGTCTGAGCGGCAGGGCGCCGCATCCGCCGTGGGCCCGCCGCCGGACCGGGACCCGATGCGCTGGTAGAAGCCCGGGCCCGGGACCGCGTCCTGGAGCGGGTTGGCGGACAGCGGCGGCGCCACGACGGACCCGGTGCCGTTGCGGCCGGCGCAGCGCCAGGTCGTCGTCGAGGGTGCGCCGCCACCAGGCCCAGGCGGCCGGACTGCGACACCTCACCTCCTGCCTGAGGTGGGCCGCATCGCCGGGGAGCCGACAGGCCGGCTGCGAGCGCGGTCTGGCGCAGGGTCGGCATCTCCTCGACCCGGCGGTTCCGGTCGCCCACTGGGTCGGACGCCTCGGACGGGACTTCGGCCGGACGCGCCTCCGTCACGGCGGCACTGTCCGCGGTCCGCTGCGAGTCGGGCCGACCTGCCGCAGGTGGGCGGGCACCGCAATGGCAGCAGGCCGCACGTCCGGGACCGGGCGGCGCGCGGCCGCGGTTCCCGTGCACGGGTCGGATGGCCCGGTCGCCGCGGTGGCGGCCGGGGTGCGTCCGTGCAGGTTGAGGGTGCGTCGCTGCGAGTGAACCGGCGCTGAAGGAACGATCGGTGGAGGTGATGCCATGTGCGGCAGGCAGGTCAGGGCACGTACGATGGCAGCGATGGTGCCTGGGCTTGAAGGATTCCGCGGGCCGCTGCGAGGTCCGGGGCGGACGTGGTGAAGCCGGTGGTGAACAGGCCTACTTGGAGGCCGTCCACGGAACGACTCCTTGCATCAGGCACACTGGTGACGAAATTGGGCGTGGACATAAGCCTGGCCTCCCTCCAGAGTGGAACCCGTGGCTTCGGCTCCATCCGCTACGTGTGCTGGGACGTGCGACAGAGCTGCCGGGGCATCCAAAGTGTGTGGCGTCCCGAGAACACGAGTGGCGATCATAGGAAGAAATGCGGTCGGCCGTGACTAGAAGTGACAGGGCGCCAGCGGAGCTGCTGCCCCTTGCGGTCTTGCCGAGACCTGACGTGGAGGCAAAGCTGCTGTGACCTACGACGACGGTGAGCCCGGGCAGAGCCTGGCAGAGAGGATCGAGGCCCTACGGCGTGCCGCGACCCCGGCCGGGAAGCGGCTGCCGTCCGATGCGGCTGTCGCCATGGCGATAGCCGCCCGGGCCGGTGCTTCGCTCGTCGACGAGAACACTCTCTACAGACTTCGCACCGGCCGGACCGCCAACCCGAGCATGAAGGTGCTTAAAGCGCTGGCCGACCACTTCCAGGTCTCCCCCGGCTTCTTCTTCCCAGGTTCCGTCTGGGGGCCTGAGGAACACCTGGCCTTGGCCAATGCTCTGCAGAGCCCGCAGGTGCGCCGTCTGTGCATGCGGCTGGGGCGGCTGTCCTCGGACGAACTCGAGCGGGTGGATCGGCTACTGCCCGACGAGGACGACAGCTGAAGAGGCTGCCGGAGGCGTGCTCCGGGACGTTGGGCGGGCGCGCAGTGGGTGCCCGCCGAGGTTGCGGCCGTCGTCATGGTGCGCTCGTACGGGATGCGACCTCGCAAACCTTGATCCGCTCGGCAGTACAAGAGACCACCGCCAGAACGTGGCGCGTGTCCAGGCCGCCACGTACCGGCAGCACAGGCCACGGTTCCGAGGAGACCCCGATCGTGTGCTGGGGCGGGTTGCCCGGCCCGCCGCAGATGGGCGCCGCCGGGAAGCCCGATGTACGAATTGGTCTTCTAGGTTTCCGGCCGTCTGATCCATCACCGCCCATGCGCGGACGTCACTGCGGGTCGTTGTCCTCAGGCAGCGTGGCAGATCCCGGCCACGGCCCCAGCAGCCGCTCGCAGTAGCGCAGGTCTTCCACGATCGGACCGGCGAAGCCCTCCACCGGCGGCATCGGAAGGCGCCCGGCAACGTGGCGACGCTGCCGCATCTCCTGCCGGATGTGCCAAGCACCGTACCAGTGCCACTGCCACAGGCTGCGTGCCGACTGCACCTCCCTCCTGAGCGTTTCACTGCACTGCGGCACGGTCAGGCAGTCGGCCGCCACCGCCTCCTGCTTCAGGCGGGGCAGTGCCTCCTCAAGGAGGTCCTCGTCGCCGAGCGGGTCCCGCGATTCGGGAGCTGCTCGGCGGGCTTCGTCCAGGTAGCGAAGCACATTCTCGCCGCACTCCCGGGCCAGGGTGTCCAGCGCCTGGGCGTGGGCGTGCTCGGCCTGAGCGCACCCGCGTAGCCAGCGCCGGTGGGCGGGCGGCCAGGTCCCTCGAAGTGCGACGCTCCACCAGGGACGCTGGACCTGGGCGTCGAAGGCCGCGGCCGCCTGTCGGCAGCTGGCCGCGTCCTGGGCGGTCCGGGAGCGGCTCTTGTCGGCTTCCTGGGCCCGCCACATCCACGCGGCAGCGGTGGCCAGCCGGCGGCGGCGCCGCTCCAGGGCCGTGGACTGCGGTCCACGCCCGGACAAGGCCTCCGCGCGCAACCCGCTGGCGCCGAAGGATGCGGCACGGGCGCGCTGGTCGGCCTGCCACATCGCCCACTCGGCGCGCAGGAGGGCCTGGGTGAGATCGTCGTCATCGCGGTGGCCGTGGGGGCGCGGCGCGGTGCCCACAGCATCCGGCCAACTGTCGTTGTCGTTCCCAGCGGCAACCGGTTCAGGGGTCCAGCCGGTGGGAGGCTGGAGGTTGAAAGCGTTCTCCAGCTCCGGGGCAGCGGGCCTTGGACCGGGTTGCTCGGGAATCGCGGGGAGGTCGAGTTCGGCTTCCAGGGCGTGCAGCCATCGCTCGACCGTGGCCCGTTCCTGGGCGGTGCAGGCCTCCAGGCGCAGGCTGTCCGGCACATCGGAGTCCGGATCCGGGGCGGTGGGGACGATGCCCTGCTCACGGCCCCAGACTTCGAGGTCACGGGCCTGGAGGTAGCGGCGCCGCTCGATAGTGTCCAGGATTTCCTCGGGCGCACCCATGGTGCAGTTCTCCTCAAGGAGGTACTCGAAGACGAGTTGCTCAAGCGGTTCGTGGGGCGCCGACGGGGAGGTGAGGAGCAGCCAGGCGCCGTAGAGGTATTCCGGGTGGACGCCTTCCAGCAGGCGGTGCAGGGTGCCGGAGGAACGCAGGGCGTACAGGGCACGGGTACCAGTCTCGGCGTCGTGATCGACGAGGGTGTAGAGAGTGTGCCCGACCTGCCAGGACGGGCCGATGCTGGTGAGCTCCTCCTCGACCTGGCGACCGATGGGATCGTCCTGCGCGACGGTGCGTTCCTCCGATGGGATCCGCAGCCATGCCGGGCCTGCCCACTGCTCCTGTTCCGTCCACCAGTCGGGGTGCACTGCGCACGTCCTCTCTTGCCCGGCTGCGGGGTAACGGGTTGGGGCCGACGGTGGTGAAGCCCCGTATCGACGGGCACCGGACAGGCTGAGGAACACCTCGGTCGGGATGCTTCCCTGGTGAATGCAGGCGTGTGTGTGACGAGGCCGTCTTCACCGGGTCGTCGAGGTCGGGACTCTTGTCGGGTTGGGTTCCAGACCCATTCCTGTGGCCGTCGATGGCGATGAGCGCGCCGAAGCAGGTCTGGTCGGTGAGGTCCCGGCCGATCTCCGCGTACTGTGCACGGAAGCGTCGCACTGCACTCGGAGGTCGGCTTCGGGCAGTTCTGGAAGGTCCGGTTGCTGCTGGATGTGGCGGGCCGCCCCTTCACACCTCCGCCTCATCCACGGCCGCCGCTTCCCGACGGCCGACCGGCCGTGCAGGTTCCAGCCGGCCGTGCGGCGTGGATGTCCAGGATGTCGGCTCGCTGCCGTTCTCCGTGGTGCCGGCTGACGCAGTGTGGTCAGTCCGCCCGGCTTTCGTAGCCCTCGTCGTCGGGGCCGAAGGCATGCTCGATCTCGCGGCCCATCGCCCGCTCCCACTCCTCGTCGCTCACCATGTCGCGCTCCAACGGGACTCCTCGTGGTCTGGCGTACGGGTGTGCCGGGACGGCGAGCCTCATGGGGGGCTCGCCGTCCCAGGTGGCCGGTCCGGATGGGCCGGGTCTCCACCACGGTGCCCCGTCGTGGGCTCTCGGCGCAGTCCGCCGCGCGGGGCTTCCCGCCCGACGGGACATCTCGTTCGCAGTTCCCTCCTGGCGGGATCGGATGCTTTGTCAGCTGCTCGGGATGCCGCATGCGGGGCTTTCATGGCAGAGCAGGAACGGCCCCGCGTGCTTGTTCGGCGGGCGGGCGTGCATCGACGACGGGAAGGGGCGGGCGCCATGGCCTTGAGCGACGGGCAGCTTTCCTCCTTGGCGGACTTCGCCACCGCCCGGGCGGAGCGGCTGCGTTCCGGGCCGGTCAGCATCGAGGCGATGCGCCAGCACATGGATGCGGGCGACGCCGTACTGCTGGGCGACTTCCCGGGAGCGCCGGTGCGCTTCGTGGACCGGTGGTGGCGCGTGGGTGAGGCGTGGTGGGAACCTCTGGAGGAGGCATCCGTCGCGGCTCTGGACGAGGCAGCCCAGCGCTGGGCCCGGTCCCAGCAGGCCGTCTTCACGCAACAGGATCCGGGTCCAGCGGGGCCTCAGTGAGCGGCCCGGAGGCGTACTCGGAAGAGGCCCTGCTGGGTTCGGTCCTTCAAAATCCCCGCCGGGCCCTGGAGGTACGCGACTGGCTGCGGGCCGCGGACTTCGCGGACCCGTGGCGCCGGGAGATCTACCGCATGCTGGTGGACCACCACCTCTACGCCCATCCGGCGGTTCTCGCCGCGGCGTCCCGGCATCAGGCCCAGGTACTCGGCCGCCTGGTCCTGGAGAACCTGCACGCGAGAGCCATCGCCGACGGTTGGGCGAGCACCACCGACTGGCAGCAGGTCGCCGCCTACGTCACGGGCCTGTCCGCCAGCGTGCCCAACGCCGCCAACGCCGCCCAGTACGGACGGGTGGTGGCCCAGGCGAGCCTGGAGCGCACCGTCGGTGCGCAGGGGCAGTTTGCCGAACAGGCGGTGCTGGCCGCCGTCCTGGCCCGCCCTGAGGAGGGTGCGAGGCTGGCCGGCTGGCTCAAAGCCGCCGACTTCCAGGACCCGTGGCTGGGGCAGATGTTCAGGGCCCTGGTCGAGGAGAAGCTGTATGCCCACCCCGCCGTCACCATCCGGGCCTCCCCCGCCGAACGGCAGCAGGTGCTGGCCCGGATGCTCTACGAGCAGCTGCAGCGCACAGCCGCCGACGAGCGCTGGATCGTCCCCGTCTCCGCCTGGCCGTCCGTCGCGCAGCAGATCCACGCGCTCACCACCACCCAGCAGGTCCCCCACCCCGAACATGCCGCCCAGCTCGGCCAGCGGGTCCTGCAGACCAGTATTCAGCAGCAGGTCGCGCAGGGGTCGTGGCGCGTGGAGAACACCCTGCAGGTACCGGGCGCGCCCGCCGCCGAGATGCAGATCAACACCATGCTCGGCGCCCTCCAGCAGTTGGAGGACCGTTGGGAGCAAGCCATGGGGCGTGTCGAGGCGGTCGGCGCGGCCTTGGCGCCGCAGACAGTCCCACGCCCGGAGATGACGTTCACCGAAGACGCCGTGCTGTCGTCCCTGCTGCGCGACCCCGGCCAGCTCGAGCAGGTGGGCCGCTGGCTGCGCGCCGAGGACTTCACTCAGCCGGGCCGGGCGCAGTTGTTCACCTCGTTGCAGGAGGCGGTCACCCACCGCGGCGCCGTCGACCCCGCGCTGCTGGTGTGGGACGCCCACCGGCGCGGCGTCTCCGGGCCCGGATCGCTGGCCCCCGAGCAGGTCTGGGCGATGTATCAGGAAGGGCGGCCCGGCATCGCCCACGGTGGGGGCCGCCTGCTGGTGGAGGCCAGTATCGTGCACCATGTGCGCTCCGCGACGTCGGCGATCAACACCGCCGTCGGCGATCCCACCGCCGCTCCGGGCATGGTCATCGGCACCGCCCGCGGACACCTGCAGTACGCCTCCGCCCAGGCCGCCCGCCTCACCCAGGCCACCTGGTCCACCGCGCGTACCGGCCCGGGAGCACGGTGAGGTTCCGGGCCGGCGCGGACGCCAGCGCGGCGGTCCGCACGCCGGACGGCCTGCTCGCGCCGTGGGGCCGTCTGCCGCAGCTCGCCGGTGTCCTTACGCAAGCCTTCGCGCCCGTCGCAGCCCGCCCCGTGTGGCTGCGTGCCGTGTTCGCCCCGTTCTGGCTGATCGAGACGACCGTCCACCGCTGCGCGGGCCGGGTGATGTCGTGGGGCCCGGCAACGCTCGTCCTGCGACGGCCTCAGCCCTGGACGCGGACCGCCCTGCAGAGCCTGCTGCTCCTGCCCTGCGCCATGGTCGCGTTCGTGGTGGTACTCACCCCGGCCGCCCTGGTGGGCGCCGTCGTCGGCGGCCTTGTTGCGGGGCTGGCTGGCGGCCGGTACGCGATGACCGCGGTGCTGCTCCTGGTCGCGGCTCTGCTGCTGTGGCAGCTCGCCTCCCTCGTCCGAGCCGCCGGTGCGGGTGTGCGGCTGCGCCGTGATGCCAGGGTTCTGCGCGGGCCGTGGGCGGAGGTGGGGTCGCTGGCCGGCGGGCGCGACGGGCAGGCGACCCGCGGTCTGGTTCGCGCGGTCCTCGTCTGGGCCGACAACAACGCAGTCGCCCGGGTGGTGGTGGCCGCCGACGAGCGGCTCGCCCAACTCTACTGACGGGCCGGTTTCGTGTCGCTCTCCCCCACGTCGCCGGTCCTGGTCCGCTGGCCCCGTCCGGGCGGATCCTCCTGGCGGCCGCTGCCGCAGTCGGCCAGCGCGAGGGGGTCTGCAACAGCGCAGGCGCACCGGACATCGCCCAGGGCATGTGTCCTGGGCGGTGTCCGGTGGGGGCTCAGGACCGAGGGTCGATCCAGGTCACCAGGAGCGCGCCCAGTGCGACTCCCGGGCCCAGTCCGAAGACCAGGCCGCGCCCGCCGTGGGCCGGTGGGGTGCGGTAGGTACGTTCCAGGACGGAGAAGATGGTGGGCCCGCCCAGGTTGCCCTCCTCCGCGAGGACATCGCGCGAGTGCTTGGTGAACTCGTCGTCGACGTCCAGGACGGTGGCGAGTTTGGCCAGGATCCTGGGCCCGCCCGGGTGAAGGATCCCGAAGTCCAGGGGGGTGTCAGTGTTCTTGCCGAGCCACTTCAGCAAGGCCGGGGCCAGGTTGGTGACCGAGTGCAGGGAGGCGCGGGTGGAGGAGAAGCGGTCGCCGCGCTCGTCCGTGTCCTTGTGGTAGCGGTCGGCGGTGTGGGGGATCACGTACTCCAGGGTGTGGTCGATTCTCAGGCAGCCGTCCGGCCCGAGCGGGCGGGCGCAGACGACGGTTGCCGCCACCAGATCACCCCACAACGCTTTGTAGATGAGGTCCTCGATCGACACCAGCGACTGCTGGTACAACGAGCTCAGGTACTCCCCTGCGACGACGAGCACCTTGTCGTCCGGGTACCGGGCCAGGTGCTCCTCCGCCATGATCAGTGCCTGGGCTCCGCCTGCACACGCGAGCTGCGTCATGGGACGGCGCCGGATATCGGGGCGCAGCGGGAGGGTGTTTTGCAGGTGGACGTCGAGTCCGGGCATGCGGTCGCCGGTGGAGGAGGTGGTGATGATGCAGTCGATGTCGGTGGCGGTGATGCCGGCGTAGTCCATGGCGGCCCGGGCTGCTTGCTGGGCGGCTTCGAGGATGACGTCGAAGACGTCGTCCTTGCGCTGCGTGGGACCGCGCTCGGCGACTATCTCCTCATAGGGGCGCAGGTAGCGCCGGGTCCCGGGGAGGTTGGTCAGTGCTTTGCGGGCGAGGTCGAGCTGAGGGTGGTCAGGGTTCCAGGCAAGGATGTCGTCGCGGACCCGGTAGGCGTCGACGACGTGCTCGCCGAGGACGAGGGCGGGGCGACTGACGTAGGCCGTGGTGGTGTTCAACTCGACGTCCTTCCGGTGTGGCCGCGGCAGCGGGCCTGATGGGTGCGGTCGAGCCCCTGCGGGCCCGCGTCCGGCCTGCTGGACTGGCGTGAGACCAGGCGTGGGCGGGCAGCCTTAGGGTGCGCTGGCGGGGCGGCGGGAGGGTTCGCGGGTGCTTCCTGGCCAGGTGATCGGGATGGGCGTACCTGGACAGCTGGTACCGGGGACGGGCCGGGATTGTGGGGCCGGTGTGCTGTACCGGTTCTTCATTCCTGCGGTAGCCCGGGCGGCCGCCGATGCCGGATCGCATGGCAGCGTGGTCGCGGCGTCCGGCCGGGAGGGTGCGCACAGCACGGCCGGACCGCGGTGGGGCCTTCTGGTCCTTGGTGTCTCCACGGCGTTGTGCGCAGCGGTGTGACAGCTGAGCGCCATGACATCTTTCCCCCCGTCGGCGGGTTCTGATGGCGATCACGCTACCTGGCGGCACTGGATCTGCCATCGGGCCGATCAGAAGCAGGCGCCGTATCTCGCCTTGTGTGGCTGAGGGGTTGACGCTTGGTCCCTTGTTCTGCGCGTGAGGCCGTGGTTGTTACGGCGCGTCGGCTCCAGCCGCCTGCTGCGTGATCTTGTGGAGCTCGAAGCCGTCCAGGACTTGGTCAAGTGCGCCGCCGTCCGGGCTCGTGGTGTCCGCGGTGGCGGCGTCGCTGTCCGGTTCGGGGGAGAGGCCGAGGTCGAGCAGGTGGTGCAGGCAGGCGAGTGTGAGTTGTGTGGCGCGGGCGACAAGCGGCAGCAGGGCGTCGGCGGGCGCTTGCGCACAGGCCAAGGCGTAGCCGAGGGGTTCGGCGGCGCTCTCGTGCAGGGGGCGGGCGCCGGGCATCTGTTCGGCCAGTGCGAGGCGGGTGAGTTCGATGAAGCAGTGCCCTAGGGCGCGTATTCGGTCGTGATCAATCTGTGTGATTCACCTTCGCGGCGGGTCCTGATCCGGTAGACCATGGTGTGTGACGCGAGCGCAACTGACGGATGCGGAGTGGGTGTTGATCGAGCCGTACTTGCCGATCGGCGAGTACGGCCCGTACCCGGAGCGGCT
>NZ_JBIVVI010000009.1:0-22740 GCF_044757675.1 Kitasatospora sp. NPDC091257 | reverse complement strand
GTGTACACCTGCAGGAAGTCCGCCCCCTCGCCGAGCCAGACATCCGTACCGTGTTCCCCCGACGGGTGGGCCAGGCGTACCACGGCACGACCACGGGCGTCCCGGTCGAGATCGCTGAACGGGGTGTCCAGGTGCTGGGCGCCGATCGCCCTCGGTGTGCGGAAGTCGTACGGCGTGCCCGCGACCGGTTCGGTGGCCACGGGCAGGCCCAGGTCATCGGTACGGACCCAACTCCGCGCCGGAACGGTCAGCACCGCGTCGTCGACCGTGGCCGTGCCGACGGTGAGGTAGGGATGCTGGCCCACGCCGTACGGTGCGACGCTCGTGCCCTGGTTCAGCGCGGTCACGGCCACCTCCAGGCCCTCGTCGCCAAGGACGTACTCGGCTCGGACCCGCAGGTGGAAGGGATAGCCCGGCTGCGGCCACAGCGTGACTTCCAGCACGGCTCGGCTGTCCGCCTCCTCCAGCACCTGCCACGAGGTCCAGCGGAGCAGACCGTGGATCGCGTTGCCGTTCACCGGCTCGGTCAGCGGCAGTTGCAGGTCCTGTCCGTGCCATCGGTAGCGGCCGCCCCTGACCCGGTTCGGCCACGGCACCAGGAGTTGGCCGCGTCCTCCCGTGATCCGGTCGTCGGCAGCGAAGCCGTCGAGCACCGGACGCCCGCCGATCGCGTAGTGCCGGAGGGCACCGCCCAGTTCGACGACGACCACGGAGTGGCTCCCATGGCGCAGCGTCAGCTGTCGTCCGGTCCGGCTCTCGCGCACGCGGCCTCCTCGCGCTGCCTGAGGGTGGGCACAACCCACGGACCCGGGCGCCGTGGCGGCCCGACGAGTGCAGGCCCCTCGATCGGCAGGGTGCGGGCGCACAGGGTCCAAATCAAGCGAGACACGATCCCACCTCCGGAAGAGCTCGGTGGGTTCGCCCTTTGAGACGATTCCCGGCGCGGTGGGCGTCCTCATCAGCCGTCCGGTGAGTCCGTCCCGCAGATGGTCCCGGTACGATCGCTCCAGCGCCGAGCCGGCCACTGCGGCCGACGCGCCGCTTGCGATCTGTTCATCCGTCCACCGCGTGATCCGGGCGAGCCAAGGCCAGGTGTCAGCGGCTGTTTCGAAGACTGATCCGCCGCCAGATCGCGCGTTGGAACCTGAGCGTGAGGACACCCACCGCGATCAGCACGACGATGTTGAGCAGAAGCTGCAGCAGTGAGCCACGCGCCTCGCTCCAGCTCGCGAAGGCACAGGACACGCCGATGTCAGCGGCCGCCGGGACCGTGGTGACCGAGATGAACACGCCGAGCAGGGCGCTCGTCCTGGCCTGGGTCAGCGACATGATCCCGACCATGCCGGCGAGCACGGCGACGGCCAAGGAGAAGAAGTTCGGCGTGTTGATCAGGTCGGAGACCGGCCTGACGCCCAGCGTGAACGCCTTCGGCTGAATTCCCAGACCCCGGACCAGTAACGAGAACAGGAGCGTGAAGACCACGGCCAGCGAGAAGCCGACGAGCAACGCTAACAGCCCTTGCCGAATCCGCGGCCCGTTCCTCCGGTCCATGCCCAGCGCCACGCTGGTGATGGCGCCGTACTCGGGTCCCACGACCATGGCCGCGACGATCAGGATCTGGGAGTTGGTGATGATTCCCACCGAGCCGATGAGTCCAGCGATGATCAGATAGACGTAGAAGCTCGGCAGGTAGGTCCCCTCGGCCCGGATACGCGCCTCGACCGCCTCCCACACCGGTGCATGCGCGAGCGCCCCGAGCTGGTGTGTCTCCGCCTCCTCCGCGAGTCCGGAGAACGCCATGTCGACCGACTCGATCACGACCGAGCCACGCCGGTCGACCTCCAGCTCACGGAGGTTGCGCAGGACCTCGTTCGCCGCACCTGCCAGCACGTCGCACTCGATGGCGTCGCCGTCCGGGTGACGTGCCGTACCCGCGAGCACGACCAGGTTGAAGACGTAGCGGTCGCCGGTCAGCATGTCGACCGTCTCGTCGGTGACGTCCGGCGGAGTCACCAGCCGGAGATGGACCATCTCCATGTAGCCCCTCCGCAGCCGGGGAAGTGCGGTGGCGGCGCGTGCGTACCGCCCGAGGCCAGTAGCGCCGGGGGAACGATCGTCGGCAAGTCGAGCGGCCCGGCCGGTACCGCCTCCGGGCGGTCCGGGCCGCGGCCTGTCCCGGTCCCGCCTGCCGACGCCGGGCAGGCGCGTGACTGCTCCATCTGGAGTACCAGGCGGGCAGACGCGTCCTTCCTGGTCACAGCGGATTCCGGGAGTCATCGGCACCTGACGTGGAGCGCGTGCGCGCGGCTGGTCGGATAGTGGAACGCAGGGGATCCTCCCGAGATTGCGGAGACACCATGGACCGCTACCCGCCTATCGCCGACCACGGTCTGGTGGGCGACCTGCAGACCGCCGCGCTGGTCTCGTCGCAAGGGGTCGTCGACTGGTTCGCAGCTCCTCGCTTCGACTCACCCAGCATCTTCGCCGCCCTGCTCGACCACGACCGGGGCGGCTACTTCCTCTTCGCCCCGGAAGAAGCGGAGGTCACGTGCAAGCAGCTCTACTACCCCGACACGGCCGTCCTGGTGACCCGGTTCATGTCCCCCGACGGGGTCGGCGAGGTCATCGACTGCATGCCGCCCGACCGGACGGGCAAGCCCACCGACCGGCACACGCTGATTCGCGTCGTGCGCGCGGTGCGCGGCACCGTGCGGTTCGTCCTGGACTGCCGACCGCGGTTCGACTACGGCCGCGCCACTCACGAACTCGATCTCCAGGGCGGGACCGCGGTGTTCCGTGCTCCGGAACTCGCCGGATACCTGCAGAGTACCTTCCCCGTGGAACGCAACGGGGACGACGTACGCGGAGAGGTCACGCTGAACGCCGGGCAGCTGGCGGGTGCCGCCTTCACCGTCTGCGGCCCGGACGGGGCCCCGCCCGCACCGATCACCGTGGAGGAGCTCAACGACCAGCTCTTCGACATCGGCAACTTCTGGCAGGACTGGCTACACACCTCCACCTACCGCGGCCGATGGCCGAACATGGTGAACCGCTCCGCCATCACGCTCAAACTGCTCACCTACCACCCCACGGGCGCCCCGGTCGCCGCGGCGACCATGGGCCTTCCCGAGCAGGTCGGCGGCGAGCGCAACTGGGACTACCGCTACACCTGGGTCCGTGACGGCTCACTGTCCGTTCGAGCACTGCTCGACCTCGGATTCGTCGAGGAGGCCACCCGGTTCACCCACTGGCTGCGCGATCGCCTGGCCGAACGAGCGGGCTCCGACGGCGAGCGTCTGCAGATCATGTACCGGGTCGACGGCGATCCCGACATCCCCGAAGTGATCCTCGACCACTTCGAGGGCTACCGCGGCTCGGCCCCGGTCCGGGCCGGCAACGCCGCCATGGACCAGCTGCAGCTCGACATCTACGGCGAGGCGCTCTACGCCCTGGCCGAGGGCGGCACGGTGGGCCAACAGACGGGCTATCACGGGTGGAAGGCGCTCGCCGCCACCCTGGACTGGCTCGCCGACTCCTGGGACCGTCCCGACGAGGGCATCTGGGAGACCCGTGGCGGACGCAAGGACTTCACCTACAGCCGGGTGATGTGCTGGGCCGCCTTCGACGCCGGGCTGCGTCTGGCCACCGAGTTCAGCAGGCCCGCCGACCTCGCGCGCTGGACCACCGCCCGCAACGACATCCTCGAACAGGTGATGACCCGCGGGTGGAGCGACAAGGAGCAGGCTCTCGTCCAGCACTACGACGGGGACGTCCTGGACGCGTCCTTGCTGCTCATCCCCCGGGTCCGCTTCCTCGCTCCCAGGGGCCCGGGCTGGCTGTCCACGCTGGACGCCATCGACCGCAAACTCGTCTCCGACAGCCTCGTCTACCGCTACGACCCGGCCGCCTCACCCGACGGTCTGCGAGGCTCCGAGGGCACGTTCAGCCTCTGCACCTTCCTCTACGTCGATGCGATGGCCCGGGCCGGCCGGACCGAACAGGGGCGCTACGCCTTCGAGAAGATGCAGACCTACGCCAACCACGTCGGTCTCTTCGCCGAGGAGGTCGGGCCGAGCGGGGAGCAACTGGGCAACTTCCCGCAGGCGTTCACCCACCTATCGCTGATCATGGCCGCCACCACCCTCGACGAAGCACTCGACCGCGAACAGACCCGCTGAGCATCCATGGCGACGCACACAGGATCCGCCGACCCACCACCGCTGAGTTCGGCCGAGTTCCGCGCGCTCTACCAGCGCGTGCGACGCGAGGCCGTACGAGGCACCGCCGACCGCGGCGCACTGGACACCCTCACACCGACGCAGGTGCTGGCAGCCGCCGGTGAGGTCCGATCAGGTCGCACCGTCACGCTCTCCGCCGTCCTGGAAACCCGGGCGCGCCCCGGCAACCCCGAGCCGTGCGAGCACCAGATGACCGGCGTCGTCGACGGCGACATCGAGGCGAACGGCCTGCAGTTCGCTGCGGACCGCTTCGCCATGAACGTGCACGGCGACGCCGACGGCCACCTCGACGCCCTGTGCCACGTCGTCTACGACGGCACACTGCACAACGGCGTGGCCGCGAGCAGCCTGACTGTGACCGGGGCGAGGAAGCTGTCCATCGACGTGGCGCGGGACGGAATCGTCGGCCGCGGCGTGCTGCTCGACATCCCCCGTCTGCGCGGCGTGCCGTGGCTCGAACCCGGCGACCACGTGACCGGAGAGGAACTGGCCGCCGCCGAGACCGCGCAGCATCTGCGGGTCACGAGAGGGGACCTGCTCTTCGTGCGGGTCGGCCATCGCCGCCGTCACCGCGAACTCGGGCCGTGGAACGCGACCGGGGCTCGCGCCGGGCTTCACCCCACCGCGATGGAGTTCCTGGCGGACCGGCAGGTCGCGGTGCTCGGCAGCGACGGCAACAACGACACCGCTCCCAGCACCACGGAGGGTGTGACCTTCCCGGTGCACGTTCTCGGCATCCACGCCATGGGACTGCACCTGCTGGACTACCTGCAGTTCGAGGATCTGGTGCCGATCTGCGAGGAGCAGGACCGCTGGTCGTTCCTCTGCGTGATCGCCCCGCTCCGGCTTCCCGGCGCCACCGGATCACCCGTCAATCCCATCGCGATCCTGTGACGTGCGAACACTTCGAGAACGGGAGCCCATCGTGGCCGACACCCAACACTACGACGTCATCATCATCGGCACCGGCGCGGGCGGCGGCACGCTCGCCCACCGGCTGGCGCCCTCCGGCAAGCGGGTGCTGATCCTGGAGCGCGGGGACTACCTGCCTCGCGAGATCGACAACTGGAACTCCACCAAGGTGTTCGTGCAGGGCAAGTACCTGGCGCAGGAGACCTGGTACGACCGGCACGGCCACGAATTCACCCCGGAGGTCAACTACTACGTCGGTGGCAACACCAAGTTCTACGGCGCCGCGCTCTTCCGGCTGCGCCCCCAGGACTTCGGCGAGCTGCGCCACCACGACGGCATCTCGCCCGCCTGGCCCATCCGCTACGAGGACCTGGAGCCCTACTACACCCAGGCCGAGCACCTCTACCTGGTGCACGGCAAGCACGGCGAGGACCCCACGGAGGGCCCGGCCGGCGCGCCGTACGCCTACCCGCCGGTGGAGCACGAGCCGCGCATCCAGCAGCTCAGCGACGACCTGGAGAAGCAGGGGCTGCATCCCTTCCATCTGCCGATCGGCGTGAACCTCACGCAGAAGGAGAACGGGCGGGCGACCCACGACAGCGTCTGCATCCGCTGCAACCGGGTCGACGGCTTCCCCTGCCTGGTGAACGGCAAGGCCGATGCCCAGGTGATCTGCGTCGATCCAGCGCTGAAGCACGACAACGTCTCCATGATCACGGGCGCCAATGTGCGCCGCCTGGAGACCGATCCGACCGGACGCACCGTCACCGGCGTGGTCGTGGAACTCGCGGACGGCTCGGCGACGGGGTTCGGCGCCGACATCGTGGTCGTCGCCTGCGGAGCAGTGAACTCCGCCGCCCTGCTCCTGCGTTCGGCCAACGACCGGCACCCGAACGGGCTGGCCAACAGCTCGGACGTGGTGGGACGCCACTACATGCGGCACAACAACCTGGCCCTGATGGCGGTCTCGAAGGAACCCAACCCCACCCAGTTCCAGAAGACCCTGGCGCTCAACGACTGGTACCTCGGCTCGGACGACTTCGACTACCCGCTCGGCGGCATCCAGATGCTCGGCAAGTCGGACGCCGAGCAGATCCACGGTGAGGCGCCGCGGTGGGCCGGCAAGCTCTCGCCGGACATGCCGTTCGAGGTGCTCGCGCACCATGCGGTCGACTTCTGGCTGTGCGGTGAGGACCTGCCGCTGCCCGACAGCCGCGTCACCCTCGACGGCGACGGGAACGTCCACCTGTCGATCGACGAGAAGAACAACACGACCGGGCTGAAGAAGCTGCAGCACAAGCTGCAGGGCATGCTCGGGCAGCTGGGCATGCACGAGCACCGCCTGCTCGACCACAGCATCTACCTGCACAAGGGAATGCCGATCGGGGCCACCGCCCACCAGGCCGGCACCGTGAGGTTCGGCGACGACCCGAAGAGCTCGGCCCTGGACGTCAACTGCAAAGCGCACGACCTGGACAACCTCTACGTCGTCGACACCGCCTTCTTCCCGAGCATCGGCGCGGTGAACCCGTCGCTGACCGCCATCGCCAACGCCCTGCGGGTCGGCGACCATCTGATCGACCGGCTGCGCTGAACGCCCTCTGGTCCGCACCGGACAGCGGTCGAACCGGAGGGCTGCCCGGTCGGGCTAGCGGTTGTCACCCGGTGCCCGAGCCCCTCGCGTATCGGAGTCGGTGAGGGGCTCCAGGTCGCCGAGCGTGTCGAGACGGTAGAGCAGGACGAGGGCCGGCCCGACCACCACGACCGCGATCACCGTGACGATTGCCAACCAGCGCAACGTGTGGGCGGCTCCCGCGGCCTGTGCCACCGTCAACGAGGTGGGCAGCAGGTACGGGCGCTGGGCGAGGCCCCAGGCGGCCACGGTCAGGGCGACGCCGGCCACCGAGGTGTAACGGCACCAGCGGTACTCCCGCCGCGCGAGCAGCAGTGCGGTGAGGGCGGCGGCGAGGGCGGCGAGGATCACGAGCGCCAACCCGGCTCCATGGGTGAGGCCGTGCCAGACGTACGCGGCGTCGTGGTGGGTGACGGGGATGCCGATGACCGCCAGCACCACGATGGCTCCGAGGCTGCAGAGCGCTCGGAGCCGGAAGTACCGGACCAGGTCGTCGGCTCCGAAGCGGCGCGCGTCCGCGGTGAGGAAGACGGCGCCGAGGTACGCGGTGGCCGCGACGGTGAGCAGCCCGGTGACGATGGAGGTGGGATTGGCCCAGGCGTCGGAGGAGGCCGTGGTCCCGGGTGCGACCCGGCCGGAGGCGATGCCGCCGATGACCACGCCGAAGAAGAAGGGGGTGAGCAGTGAGGAGACCGCGAAGACCGCGCCGTAGATCCGCCGTCCGGCCAGGCGCCGGGTCGGCTTGCGCAGGGCGAAGCCTGCGCCGCGCAGGACCAGGCCGATGGCGGCCAGGGCCAGCGGCAGCCACATGGCGCCGAACACGGCCTGGAACATCGTGGGGAAGCCGGTCCAAATGATGATGAAGACGAAGATCAGCCAGACGTTGTTGGCCTCCCAGACGGGTGCCATGGCATGGTCGATCAGCCAGCGGGGGCGCTCGCCGCGCTCGGCTCCCCCGGCCAGCAGGTCCCAGAACCCGGCGCCGTAGTCGGTGCCCCCGGCGCAGGCGTAGGCGGCGACTGCCAGCACCAGGACCCAGGACATCGCGTCGGCCATCATGACGTGCCACCAGGTGACCGCGGCGTACCGGGATCCGGCGCGGCTCCGGTGGCTGCCATGGTCGCTTCCCTTGGGCCGTACGGAGTGCCGGCCTCCGGACCGAGCGCGCCGGCCTGCCCGGCCGGGCTCTCGTCGGCGATCCGCCAGCGGGTGCGCATCTTCAGCAGCACGGCGAGGAAGGCGCCGAAAATGAGCACGTACACGGCCACCACGATGCCGAACATCGTCCACAGTGAACTCACGCGGGTGGCGGTGACCGCGTCGGAGACCCGCATGTTGAAGTAGACGATCCAGGGTTGGCGGCCGACCTCGGTGGTGATCCAGCCGCACTCGACGGTCAGCAGACTGGCGGCCCCGGCGACGGCGGCGCAGCGGAAGAACCACCGGGATCGGGGGAGATCACGGCGGCGCCACCAGCACCACGCGTACCAGAGGGCGAGCAGGATCAGCAGGCTGCCGATGGTCGCCATGATGTCGAAGGCCCAGTGGACGATGGTCGCCTGAGTGGCGGTGGGGCGGTCGTCGGCGGCCACCGAGGTCAGGCCGGTGACCTGGGTGCTGGGCTTGAATCCGGCCAGGATGGAGTCGAGTTGGGGGATCTTGATGCCGCCGGAGATCGTTCCGTCCTCGTTGAGGCGACCGAACAGGTACTCCGGCACGTGGGTGTCGGTGTTCCAGACGATCTCGGCGGCGGCGAACTTGACCGGCTGTTTGTGGAAGACCTGCCGGGCGAGATTGTCGCCCAGGAAGAACTGGACCGGGGTGAGGATCGCGGCGACGGTGAACGGCACGGTGAAGCCGAGCTTGTGGTACCGGTCGCGGCGTCCGCGCAGCCAGCCGACCGCGTAGACCCCGGCGACCACGTAGCCGGCGGTCAGGAACATCGCCACCGCGAAGTGCCAGTACTGCGGGCCGAAGATCGGTGTGAAGATCGCCTGCCGCACGGTGACATCGACCGGGTTGCCCTGGGCGTCGAGGGTGAAGCCCTGCGGGGTGTTCATCCAGGAGTTCGCCGCGATGATGCCGAAGGCTCCCAGCAGCGCGGCCAGCGGCAGCGGCGCGCCGAGCCAGAAGTGCGTCCAGGGCCTGAGCCTGCGCCAGCCGTACAGGTAGATCGCGATGAGGACGGCTTCCAGGAAGAACGCCCAGGCCTCGACGCCGAATCCGAGACCGAACACGTCCCCCCAGCGGCCCATCATCCTCGGCCACAGCAGTCCGAACTCGAAGGAGAGGACAGTGCCGGTGACGATCCCGATGGCGAACTGCACGGCCATCACCGCCGACCAGCGCCGGGCCAGCTTCAGGGCCACGGCGTCACCCTTGCGCAGCCCGCGATAGTGCATCAGGAGCGTGATGAAGGGCAGCGCGACCCCGAACGGGACCAGGAGGATGTGGGAGCCCAGGGTGAAGGCCATCAGCTCGCGCGCGGGCAACGTCTGGGGTGGGGTGTTCGCGAGAAGAAGTGTGGTGCTGTGCATGTGTGCCTCGATGGCTCGATCCGTGTGGCGCTGGGTCAGTGAGCTGGCGGGGCCGGGTCGGTCGGAGCGCGGGTTCCGGCGGAGGTGAAAGCGCGCTCGCGGCGGGACCCGGAGGCGAACACGATCAACCAGGTGAGCAGCGCTCCGAGCCTGCTGCGGAAGCCGGTGAGGAAGGCGATGTGGATGAACAACCAGGCCAGCCAGCCCGTGACCCCTGACACGTTCAGCCGTCCGACCTTGACGACCGCCCGGCCCCGGGAGATGTAGGCGGCGCTGCCGAGGTCCAGGTATCTGAAGGGCTTCGGCTGTTTGGTCCGGCCTTCCACGGCGTGGCGGATCGCGCGGCCCGTGTAGGCACCCGACTGCATCGCGACCTCGGCCAGGCCCGGCAGCCTGTTCAGACTCATCAGGTCGCCCACGACGCGGATCTCCGGGTGGCCGGCGATCGTGAGGTCGGGCTCGACGAGGATCCGGCCGGCCCGGTCCTGCTCGGCGCCGGTCGCCCGGGCCAGCACCCCGGCAAGCGGTGGCGCCTCCACGCCGGCCGTCCACAGCACGGTGCGCGCGTCGATCCGGGTGATCCGGCCGGCACGGTCACGCGCCGTCAGGCCGCGCTCGTCCACGCCGGTGACCATCGCTCCCATGTGGAGCTCGACCCCGAGACCCTTCAGCGTCCGGGCCGCGCGGCGGGCCAGGGTCGGCCCGAACGCGGCCAGCACGGAGTCGGCCCCCTCGAGGAGCAGCACCCGCGCCTGCCCGGGCTCGATCGTGCGGAACTGCCTTTCGAGCGTGTGGCCGGCGATCTCGCGGATCTGCCCGGCGAGTTCGACTCCGGTCGGCCCGGCCCCGACGAGCGCGAAGGTGAGCCACTCCTGCCGCTCCCGGGCGTCCGTGGCCGACTCGGCCATCTCGAACGCGCGAAAGAGCCGCCGGCGGATGTCCAGCGCGTCGTCCAGGGTCTTCATCCCCGGGGCGTGCTCGGCGAACTCGTCATGGCCGAAGTAGGACTGGCGCACACCCGCCGCCACGATCAGATCGTCGTAGGGGAGGCTGATCATCGCACCGTCCGGCCGCCGCGCGTGAACCAGACGATCGTCCACGTCGACGTCCGTGGCCTCGGCCAGCAGGCAGCGGACGTTGTGGTGACGGCGCAGGACGGCGCGCAGCGGCTGGGCGATCTGCCCCTCGGAGAGGATCCCCGAGGCGCACTGGTACAGCAGCGGCTGGAAGAGGTGGTGGGCGCAGCGGTCGACGAGGGTCACGGCGACGGGCGACCGGCGCAGCGCCCGGGCGGCGAACAACCCGGCGAATCCCCCGCCGAGGATCACCACCCGGCGGGGCGTGATGTGGTCCTCCATCGCGGTGTCAGCCGCCGGTGGCGAAGCCGGGGAAGAGCGTCATTCCGCCGTCCACGTAGAGCGTCGTGCCCACCACGTAGTCGAGCAGGTCGGAGGCCACTGCCACGACGGCGTTGGCGATGTCGTCCGGGTCACCGACGCGGCGGTAGGGGATCAGCCGGAGGAGGTCGGCCTCGGCCTCGGGGGTGTCCCAGGCGTCCTTGTTGATGGGGGTGCGGATGGCGCCGGGGGCGACCGCGTTCACCCGGATCTTCTTGGGCGCCAGTTCTTGGGCGAGCGTCTGCATCATCATGCCGACGCCGCCCTTGGAGGAGGCGTAGTTCACGTGCCCCGACCAGGGAATGATCTGGTGGACCGAGCTCATGCAGATGATCTTTCCGGCGGCGCGGGACACCTCCGGGACGACGCCACGCCGCAGGAACTCCTTGGCCGCCTCCCGGGCGCAGAGGAACTGGCCGGTGAGGTTGACGTCGATGACCTTGTGCCACTGGGCCAGTGTCATCTCCGTGACGGGAGCGTCCCGCTGCAGGCCCGCGTTGGCGACCATGATGTCGATGGTGCCCAGCTCGTCGACCATGCCCGAGACCATCTTGACGACCTGCTCCTCGTCGGACACGTCGGCCTCGTGCGCGTAGGCACGGACCCCGAAGGCCTCGATCTCCGCGACCACCTTCTCGGCCTCGTCCGCGCCGACGACGTAGTTGACGACGACGTCAGCGCCGGCCCGGCCGAGAGCAATCGCCGTCGCCTTGCCGATGCCCGAGTTGGCACCGGTCACCAGGGCCTTCTGCCCAGCCAGGAGCTGCGAGTGGATCGCCCCACGATTCTCACCGACACTGCCTGCCACGACTTCTCCTTGCTCTTCCAGGCTCCGCACTTCCCGGCGAGAGAAGCACCATCAGGCACGACAAGCCCGAAGCGCCGCGCAGTGCTCACCCGTTCGGTAGTGGGCGCCACGCAATCGGGCTAGAAAGCGCCGCACGATCCGGAGATGTCGGCTCGAATGACCCTTGACGGTCCCGACTTCAGCAAAGCGCGGAGGAGTCGGACCTTCTGCTGTCAGCATCGACCGAGAGTCGGCACAGTAGGTAGTGCCGGGAAAGCGACTTGATGTCATCGGACGAGCCCACGGGCGATCCTGCGGCGGCGCCGCCCGCCGACCCATTCGGCCCCCTGCGGACCAAGGGCTACCTGGCGCTCCTGGTCATCTCGGCCGTCCTCGGCGTGCTCCTGTCGGCGGGCGCGTACGGCTTCCTCCAGGCCGTCGACCAGCTCCAGAAGGCGCTCTACACCGACCTCCCGAACGGACTGGGATTCCACGGGGCACCGCCCTGGTGGCCGCTGCCCCTGATGGGGCTGGCAGGACTTCTGGTGGCACTGACCGTCCAGTACCTGCCCGGCAACGGCGGCCACCAGCCGGCCGAGGGGCTCAAGACCGCGGGCGCCGCTGCGGCCGCCGAACTGCCCGGGATCCTTCTCGCAGCGCTGGCGTCGCTCGGCTTCGGCGCGGTGATCGGGCCCGAGGCGCCCCTGATCGCGCTCGGCGGAGGCCTGGCCGTGTACGTCGTCCGGCTGATCAAGCCGGACGTCGATGCCAGGACCCAGGCCGTGGTCGGCGCCGCGGGAAGCTTCGCGGCCATCAGCGCCCTGCTGGGCTCGCCCCTGCTCGGAGCGTTCCTGCTGATGGAGGCGTCAGGACTCGGCGGCCCGACGCTGGGGATCGTACTGCTGCCCGGTCTGCTGGCCTCCGGAGTCGGGTATCTCGTCTTCATCGGGCTCGGCGCCTGGACCGGGGTCGGGGCGGGCACGCTGACGATTCCCAGCCTTCCCGCAGTGAACCATCCGAACATCGCCCAGTTCGGCTGGGCTCTCGCCATCGGGGTGGCGGCGGCGTTCGCCGGCACGGGAGTCCGGCGCCTCGCGCTCTTCCTCCAGCCGCGCGTCAACCACAGACGGTTGCTGCTCACGCCGGTGGCCGGCCTCGCCGTGGCGGGGCTCGCCATCGCGTACGCCGAGGGCGTGGGGAAGCCGCCATCCGACGTCCTGTTCTCGGGTCAGTCCGCGCTGCCCCAACTGCTGCTCCACAGTACGAGCTACTCGGTGGGAGCACTGACACTGCTGCTCGTGTGCAAGTGGCTCGCCTACGGTGTGTCATTGGCGGCATTCCGGGGAGGACCGATCTTCCCAGCGCTGTTCCTGGGTGCCACGGCAGGGATCGCGCTCTCCCACCTGCCCGGGCTGCCCGTCATCTCCTCCGCCGCCATGGGCATGGGCGCGATGTCGGTCGTCATGCTCAGGCTGCCGATGACCTCCGTCCTACTGGCGACCCTGCTGCTGGGGTCCGACGGCGTCACCGCCATGCCGCTGGTGATCGTGGCGGTCGTGGTCTGCCATGTCACGTCATCCAGGCTCGCCCGGCCGGAGACGTCACGACCGGCGTCCGGCACCCCGCACCCCGTCTGAGCCTCACGGCAGGACTGGTCCGCACGGGACCGGACCACCCGCGACCCACCAGTGCCCCACCTGCGCCGACCGGGCGCACTCCTTCGCGGAGGACTCCCACTCAGGGAAATGACGTATGGAACCTTCAGTCAGGTCAGACCAACAGTCGACGTGGACCAGGCCGAACCGCCGGTGGTAGCCCTCGGCCCGTCGAACAGGGTGTCATTCTATCCGTGTCGGTGACCTGTCAAGTCATCAAGGAGGAGGTCGGCGACCACCTCCTCGACCACCGCGGTGCGCAGGTCGGCCATGGAGTCGACGAGCGCCCGGTCCCACGGGGCGGGCGTGAGGCGCCCCGGATCGGGGCCCGAGGGAACCCGGGGCACGGCGGCCCGGTAGTCCTCGGCTGTCATCCGCCAGGGAACGGCTCCGGCCTTGGCCATGACGTGAGCCGCGATGCGGATGCCCTCGCCGTCGAAGTCGCCGTGGTAGCGCAGGGAGGCGCCGTCGTCGACGAGTCGGCGCAGCAGGCGGATCACGGCGGTGTTGGGCCAGCCGGAGGTGCAGACGAGCGGCGGGCACCGCCGGCCGAAACGCCGTAGGGCGAGGGCGAGCACACTGGGGTTCTCGGTGACGTGCACCGGTCCTGCGGGACCGGCGAATTCGCCGGCTGAGCGCAGTTGGGCCAGGGTGAAGCCGGCCGGTTGACCGGCTTCGGCGCAGATGCGGGAGATCCTGGCGACCGGGCCTTCCCCCGCGGGCCGCAGTCCGACGGCGAGCACGGTGGCGGACAGTTCGTCGTCGGCCACGCCGGCTCGGCTCCAGAGTGCGCGTCGCCCCTCTGCGGCGTCGGGCATGTCGGTGCCGTACAGCACCGCCAGTGCACGCAGGACGATCGAGGACAGCCGTGTCCCGTCGTCGAGGGCGTGGGAGTCGCCGTCGAGGAGGCGGGCGGCGAGGGCCGGTAGTGGCTCGCCGTCGGCCGGGAGTGCGTGAAGGACGGTCAGCGCGGCGGTCAGCAGGCCTCGGGTCCGGTCGGGTGAGCCGTCTACGAGGCCGTTGGTCCGCAGGTGGCCGACCCACTCCAGCAGAACGGGCTGGGCGGTGACCACGTCGTGGCCGGCCAGCCACCCCCACAAGGCTTCGCGTTGGCCCGTCTTGCGTTCGCGCTCGGCAGCCCGGTCGTGGACCGGGCCGAGGATCGCGGCCACCACGTCCCGGACGGTCCGGCCGCAGACCTCCAGCACGGCGTGGTCGAGTCCGGCAAGCGGGATCGTCGGTTCGACGCCAGGGAGCCGGTCCAGTCCGAGGAGGTCGGCCAACGCCTCCCGACCGGCGTCGTCGAGCGGTCCCGACCGCACCCGGCTTACGGGGCGGCCGGTCGACAGGCGATCGTGGACGGCCGACCAGAGGGGCCTGAGTTCGGGGAGATCGAGGGGATGGCGGCCCGTCATGCCGATCCGTCCACGGCGGCTTCGTCGGGCAGCAGGTCGGCACCCGTCCAGGTGAAGCGGGCGCTGGTGACGGCATCGTCGCCGTCGCCTCCGGTGATCAGCTGGTGAACGGCGATCCCGGAGAGCTCCCGGTAGGTGCACCACTCGTGGTCGGAGGTGAGCACCAGGTCGAGGTCGAGCGCCGCGAGGAGGGCGAAGACCTGCCCGCGGTTGACGGTGTCGACGCCGACGAAGACCTCGTCGAGCAGGATCAGCCGCGGGGACTCCGGCACCGCCTCGTAGTGAGCGGCCACGGCGGCGAAGAGCGGCAGGTGGAGTGCGATGGCCTTCTCCCCGCCCGACAGTGCGCCGTGGAGCTTCTTGGTGAGCAGTTGCCACCCGGCGCCGTTGGCGCGGTCCAGTTTGACGACGAACTGGTGCCAGGCCGTGTAGTCGAGGACCTCTGCGAGCTGCTCCTCCCAAGTGGCCGCCGTGTTACGGGTCTTGGCCTCCTCGATACGGCCCCGGAAGAAGGCGTGCAGGGCCTCGCGGTCGGCTTCGGTGATCCGGGCCGGGTCCTTGAGCAGCAGTTCACGGGCCGTCCGGGTGCCGGCGGGCAGGTCGGGGTGGATCTGCCACACCAGACGGACCGCCACCCGTGAGGCGGTGCGGACCCGTTCGAGGTGGCCGTTCATCCGCTCGACGAGTTCACCGGCCTGGCGGATCCGGGAAGCGAGGTGGCGGCGGGTGTCGCCGGTGAGGGTTCGGTCGAAGAGGCTCCGTTCGGCGGCGGTGATGTCGTCCTGGCTGCGGTCACGGTCGCCGGTGAGGATGGCGAGGAGGCTGGTCGCGCCGACGCGGATGCCGTCGATGGTGGCGGTGAGGACGTGGATGTCCTCCTCGGCTTCGAGTTCGAGGTCGGCACGGCTGCTGAGGCTCTGGCGGGCTCGGTGGACGGCCTCGGAGAGGCGGTTCAGGGAGTCGCCGAGGTTCCTGGTGCCGTGCGGCAGGTTGGGCCATGCCGCAGCGGTCTCGCGTGCGGCTTCGAGAGTCGCGCGAGTGCCGTCCACGGAGGTGAGGACGAGGCCGAGGCCCGCGTCCTCGGGGAATCCGAGGACGCACAGGTGCCGGAAGCTGCGGGCTGCCTCGTTCCGGGCCACCACGGCCCTCTCGTGCAGGGCCTCGTCCTGGGTCGTGGTGGCACCCAGTGCACCGATGCGGCCTTCGAGCGTGAGAAGTGCCTGGGTTCCGGATTCGATGTCGCGGCGGATCCGGTCGAGGGACGTCCGGAAGTCACTGATGCGGGCGGCCACTTGGCGGTAGTCCTCGCCGACGGTGCTCTCGACCGCCCGGAGCGTGGATCGGAGCCCGCGGGCAGCGGCCTCGACGGTCTCGGCCTCCTCCAGGCTCTCGGCTGCCGCGCCCCTGGACGCCTCGGCGCGGCTGCGCGCGGAGTTCCAGGCGTGCTGGGCGGCCGTCCAGGCCAGGTGGGCGTCGAGCCAGACGTCGGCCTGTTCACGCAGCGCGTCGACGGCCGTGGCGGTCGTGTCCAGGGCGGCGCGTTCGGTCGGCAGGGCGTGCTCGGCCGAGGCGACGGCGAGCGCGCGTAGCGCGTCCGCGACCGCCTCCTCCTGTCGCGCGAGCCGTTCGACGGCCTCGCGTACGGCGTCCTCGCGCGCGCCCACCTCGGACTCGGACCGTTCCCAGACGCGCTTGGCCTGCTCCACTTCCCGGTGGTGCGGCCGGGAGCGGAGGTCGGCTCCGAGGCGCGTCCGGCGGTCGGCGAGGGAACGCAGTCGCGTCTCGTACCCGGTGACGGTGGTGTCGGCCTCGGCCAGTTCGGCGGTGAGGTCCGCGATCCGCCGCTGCCTGGCGCGTTCCCGGGCCGCGGCGCCGATGTGGCTGGACTCCTCCTTGGTCCAGGAACCGACCGCCGTCGCCAGCCGCCAGCTTCCGTCGGCCGCCACGGCGGCCGGGTGGCCCGTCGGGAGCGTGGGACCGTAGGCGATGCCTGCGAGCAGCCGCTGCACCCGGCTCGGCGGCACCGGGCCGTCGGGTTCGGGAGAGAGGACGTCGAGCAGCGAGGGACCCGGTGCGGGCACGGCCGCTGCCGGGTCGGCCAGGGTGTCGTGTCCGGTGACGACGAGGCCGCCGTCGGGAGCCATCCAGGCGTCGATCAGGCCGGCCGCTTCCAGGGCCGCTTCGATGCCTGCCTGATCGGCGGGCGGCACGTCCGGCCGGAACGCCAGCAGTCGCCACAGTGGTGCCCCCGGCAGGACCGACCGGTCGGCCGTGCGGGTCCGCGGTGGAACCGGCGGGAGATCGACCGCTGCCGCGGTGCGTTCCAGTTCCCCGACGACCCGGTCACGCCGGGCACGGGCGTCGTCCCGGCCGGCGCGGGCGGTCGTCTCGTCGGCGGTGATGGAACTCTCCGCCGCCCGGGCGGCGGCTTCGACCAGCACGAGGACGTCGGTCTCGACGGCGGCACGGGACGCGAGCTCCTCGGCGTCGTCGATCGACAGCTCCGCGCAGTCGTCCGTCGCCCAACGGCGCAACAGGGCGGCATGGGCGTCGACGGCGACCTCGTAGGCGTGGGCGTTCCCCTCGCGCTTCGCGGTCGCCCCGGCCAGCCGTTCGCGCGCCGAGTCGAGGTGCTGCTCCGCCGTCGTCCGGTCCGCGAGGGAACGCTCATGGCGCTCCACGGCGGCGCGGACCTCGCCGATCTGGCGGTGCCGCGAGACGACCGCACCGCGCAGCAGGCGGCGCGCCGTACGCCCCTGCTCCTCTGTTTCCCCGGACGGACCAGGTGCGGCACCGAGCACCGTCTGCACCTCGGCGCAGACGGACTCCATGGCTGCTCGCCGCGCCGCGCCCCGCGCCTCCTCCCGGGCGGCCCGGGTGTGTTCGGCCCGCTGCTCGGAACGCAGCCGCGCATCGTCGGCACGCCCCGCGTCCTCGTCGGCCGCCCGAACCCTCCGGTCGGCGGCGGTGCGGGCCCGGGCCGCGGCCCGGGCGGCCTGGTCGCTCCTGCGACGGAGCTGGTCGAGCTCCTGCCCCTGCCGGTAGGCCTCGGAGTCGAGCAGCCCCTCGATGGCGCCCTCGGTCTCCTGCCGTCCGTGTTCGAGCTCCTGCTGCGCCCGCTTGTTCCCGTCGCGCTCACGCACGGCCTCCGCGTGCGCCTCCCCGCTCTCCCTGGCGATGCGAGCGAGGTTGTCCATCTCGGTCGTCGCGGAGATGAGCGCCGCCGCCCCGGCGCGCAGGACGCGCTGGGCGTAGCCACGTTGCTGGTTCGCGACGGCGGTGGCCGCGGCCACCTCGTCGTCCAGGGCCTTCAGGTGTTCGCGCTGGCGGTCGAGGCGTTCGAAGCCCTCGGCCAGTTCGGTGATCTCGCCCTGGCCGAGCGGGGGCAGGGCCCGCGAGAGCAGGGAGGACAGCAGCGACGGATCCAGGCGCTCCGAGAGCTTGGGGGTGCGGAGCTGGAGCAGCGCGGTGATCAGGGCGTCGTAGCGCTGCTCGCTCAGCCCGGAGAAGAGCGTGCTCCGGACCGTGTTGCGGTAGTCGGTCGGTGATCCGTGCAGCTCGCCCCGGCCTTGCAGGGCTTCGGCCAGCGCGGCGCGGGTGAGCGGCTGGCCCGCGTCGTTGACCAGGGAGAGACCGCCGGGGCGGTCGATCCGCGCGCCGGTGGTGAAGTAGTCGACGGTGACACCGGTGGTGTGCACGCTGGCCTGGAGTCTGGCGCCGCAGGTGAACCAGCCGGGACCGCCGTCGTCTTCTCCGTCGTCGCGGACGAACTCCAGCCACACGTACCCGACGCGGGTCTTGCCCGAGGCGCCCTCGCCCATCAGATTCCAGTGCATGGTGCGCTCGGATCCACCGAAGGTGGACAGCCGGTTGGGTCGCAGGCTGGCGTCGAGCAGGAAGGGCAGGAGCACCTCCAGCGCCTTCGACTTACCGGTTCCGTTCTGCCCCCGCAGGAGCAGTCGGCCCTCGTGGAAGGTGAAGACCTCGTCGTAGTAGCGCCAGACATTGAGGATGCCGGCCCTGGAAGGCTGCCACCGCATGGCTGCGGCCGCCGTCGGGAACGCGGAGCGCTGCGGGAACTGTGTCACGGTCATCGGAAGTCTTCCCTGGTCAGGTTGCGGGACCGTCGGGCACGGTGGTCCGGTACCGGAACGCCGCGGGCCGGGGGACGGTGCGGTCGCCGACCCGGCGGGCCAGGCCGAAGTCGCCGAGGATGCGCACGGCGTCGGCCGTGAGGCGCTGGGCGCCGTCCTCCGACTGGTAGGTCTTCGCCCACTGCGGGAAGCGCCGCAGGAGTTCGTTCGCCTCGACCGCGAGCTGTTCCGGTGTCAGCCCGTCCGGAGCGGCTGTCAACGGTTCGAGCAGGAGCAGGGCGGCCACACGGGCCGTCGCGGAGTCGTCCGGGAAGCGGCTGTCGGTGGCGATCCCGTCCGGGTCCACGAGCAGCAGGCCGTCGGCCCGTTCCTCCAGCACGAAACCGCCCTGCTCGGCGGCGCGCCGGACGATCTGCCGCCCGGTCGGCGAGGTGAGGTAGGCCAGTTCGTCGGCGCCGAGCTCGTCGTGGTGGAGGACGGGATCGTCGAAGAGCCGACGCAGCACCGCGTGCCGCAGCCGGAGGTTGCGCTGCGCATCGGAGGCGTCGGCGCCACCGTACCGGCTCTCGCGTACCGTGCCCCGCAGGAGTTCCTCGAAGCGCAGCGGTACGTCCTCCGCCGACACGGCCAGCCGGGACGGCCCGACGGGTGCGGCGAGGAGACGCATCAGTACGGTGGCATCCACCCGGTAGAGGACCTTGGCCTTCGCCGAGTCGACGAAGCTCTCCGTGAGGCCGTCCACGGTGAGGAGTGCGCCGTACGCCTCCAGCAGCTTGAGGACGTCCACGAAGGCCATGCGCTCGGGCTTGCTCGCCGTGTCGAAGGGCGGCAGCGCCTCGTCGGTGGCACAGGCCTGGACGACCCGGTCGGCGAGCAGGCCGACCGTCGTCACCGGGACCGGGAGCAGCTCGGCCGCGACGACGCACAGCAGGGTGTAGCGGCGGCGGTCGAACGGGGCCTTGCCGGACCGCAGTCGACGGGCGGGGCGCGAGGCGTCGGGGACGGTCCGGATCTTGAGCAGGCGCGCGTACCCCAGACGCGGCTCCACCACCAGCTGCCAACCGCAGTGGTAGTCGAACCACTTCGTCAACGGGTCCTGCCGACGGCGGATCACCTCGAAGGCGGACGGGTCTCCGCGTTCGGTGATCAGCGGCCGGCCGAGGAGCAGCCTGATGCCTCGGGCGACGTCCTGCCGCTCGGCCAGGACCAGTTGGTTCGCAAGGGTGCTCATCCTGCCTCCCGCCCGGCGGGCTCCCGTGTGCTGCCGGCGCTGTGGATCTCCACCAGGTGGTCAGGTCCCTCCAGCTTCCCCCGAGGTGTCCGCAGGACGGCCCGCCCACCGTCGGGCGGCGGCCGGAGGAGAATCTCGACCCGGCCGTCGGAGGTGACCGCCCGGCGCGTACCGCTGCCGTCCGGTCGTGCGGCAAGCGCCCGGCCAAGGAGGTCGAGAAGCCGCTCGAAGGCGGCGTGGTCCAGCGTGCCGAAGCCGGAGAGCCGCACCGGACCGTCAGTGGCCAGGACGTCCCAGGCGGCTTCGAGTTCGGCCCGCTCCTTCCGGGCCCGCTCGGCCCGGGCCGTCTTGATCCCGCCGATGTCGCGCACCTTCCCGGTACGGGTGAACCGCTCGGTGCGGCCGCTGGTGCGCAGCAGGGCCGACACCTCCACCGGCGGAGCCTCGGCCCAGCTGCCCGATGAGGGGACCAACTCCGGGTCCGGGTGGGCGAGATGGGCGTGACGGGCCGGACCGAGGCCGAAGGCGGCCGACCACAGGCGGTGCAGGTCGTCCTCGCCGGGCGCCGCGGCGAACCAGCGGGCCAGCTCCCGGAAGTCCTGGACGGCACTGGAGGAGCGGCGCCGTGACTCGGTGATCCGGTCAAGGACCTGCAGGAGCGTCACGATCGCCCGCCGCGCCACGTCGTGCAGCTGCTCCACGCGGGGCCGCGCCCCGTCGGCCGGCCGGAACCAGGCCTGCAGCCCCTCCCAGCGCGCCCGGCGCCGCTCCAGCCAGGCCGGCGCGGGATCGCCGTCGGCGACCGGCGGCAGCTCGGCGCCCCGTAGCGCCCGCGCGTGCAGCAGGCTCACTCCGCACTGCTCGACGCGCTCAACGGCGGAGGCCACCGCCTGACCCCGCTGGTCGAGGTTGACGAGGAACTCCTGGAGATAGGCCACCGTCGCGGCCTTCACCTCCCGGAAGGTCGCCAGGTCCACGCCCTCGGCGCGCAGCAGGCGCTGCAACTCGCCGTTGAACGCCTTGGTGTTGGCCAGCAGCGCCTCCAGGTGGCCCTCCAGCTCCTGCAGCGTGGTGAAGACCCGACGGTCCGAGGACGTGGAGTCGCCCAGCAGCCCGTACAGCTCGTCGAGCCGGTCCGTGATCGCCTCCAGCACCGCCGTCTGGAGCGCCCCCGTCGAGGCGAGCACGGACAGGGCGTGCTCGACCCCGGCGAACGCGGCCTCACCGCGCCGGGTCAGCGAGTACTGGAGGTTGCGGCGCTCGTATTCCTCGGCGGTGCGGTAGTTCTCCGCGTGGTTCTGGACGACATCCAGCAGCTGCCACTCCCTGAGCTTGCGCAGCGCCTCCTGGAGGTCGTCGTCATGGACCGCGTTGAGCCAGCCGACGGTCCGCAGCCGGGTGCGGACCTCCTCCAGCCCGAGAGCGGTCTCCAACCGCTCGTTGGCCGCTCCGAAGGCCTGGAGGATCGCACCGTAGAGTTCGGCCTTCTCCCCCGTCGTGAACCGGAACATCTCCGGCGGCACCCTGCGCAACGGCTCCCCTTCCCTGACCCTGGTGACACACCGACGCTCGACCTCGACCGGCTCCTAATGCAGCCTGGTCCGATGCTCGGGGCGCTCCAGGTGCGTCATGACCACCTGGTGGGCACGCCAGCCATCCGGGAACTTGGGCGGGACGTCCAGGTGGATCGGGCTGCTTCGGGGGTGCCGGTCGAGGAGGTCGGTGATCCCGGCGCGGGCCACCACGATGCAGGCGAACCGGTGCCGGGAGAGCAGGACGCACAGCCGGCCGGTCTCCATGTGGAAGGCGGAGGCGTCCGGGCGGCCGGAGAGCGGGTGCCAGACCAGGGTCACGTCGAACTCCCGGCCCTGGAGCCGGTTGGCGGTGTCCACGGTGATCTCGGTGAGGCCTCGTTCCGTCAGCCTGGCCCGCACCGCGTCCACCTGGATGGTCCGCGCCGCGCCGATGGCGATCCGGGCCTGCACCAACGGTTCACCGTTGACCAGCGCGCCTCGTTCGAGCAGGCGGGATGCCGTCACGGCGAGCGCCTCGGCCATCTGGGGATCGTGGTCGAGGGTGTGACGCCCCGGGAGTTCGAGGTAGCCCCAGCCGGAGTCGGCGGCCTGGGCGAGCACCGGGTCCTGCGACGTCGCCCGATGGGGCACGCTCCCGTAGGTCAGCACGCGGTCGCTCGCCGTGGTGCCCGACTCGAAGGGGTAGTAGGGGTAGAAGGCCTCCGCCACCAGGGGCGCGGCCATCTCGGGAAGCCGCCAGGAGATCGGCAGTTGGTGCCGCGGCAGGTCGGGCTCGTGGGCGAGCGTGACATCGACGGCGTTGCGCAGCGGATCCCAGCTGAGGCCCTGCCACCGGTCGGTGTCCACGGTCGCGAACGGGTCGAGCTGACCGGGGTCCCCCACGAACAGCACCTGGGAGTCAGGCGCGTCGAACAGCGGCGCCGCCGCGAGCAGGGCGTCCGAACGCATCTGGTAGGCCTCGTCGATGATCGCCCACCGCCAGGTCCCGGACTTCTCCGCGTCCACGTGCCGCCACTTGGCGGCAGTCGAGACCACGACCGGCAGTTGACGCAAGGTGTCGATCCCGGTGTCGCCGGAGACGTTGGGATGCCGGCTCACGCGCTCCGGCAGGGCGAAGTCCTTCGCGTGCAGGCGGCCCACCGGCAGTTCCGGGTACTCCCGCGCGATGTTGTCCACCAGGTCGTCGACCTGCTCGTTGGTCTGCGCGACGATCATCACCTGGTGGCCGGCGCCGGTGAGGTGCCCGGCGGCGCGCTTCACCAGGGTGGACTTGCCGGCGCCGGGAGGGGAGTCCACCACCACGCCC
>NZ_JBIVVI010000008.1:0-22875 GCF_044757675.1 Kitasatospora sp. NPDC091257 | reverse complement strand
CCCCGCGACGGCGAACGGGGCGGGTAGCCCCGCGCCGGTGTGGTGGTGCAGGGGCTTGTCCTGGGTGACGGTCATGCGACGGTGCTCCGCTCGGGCGCGATCAGGACCTCCGGGGCGGTGTGGCAGTGGCCGGAGGCGCAGGGGTCGCCGAGCACGCTACGTCGGGCGGTCCGGGTGATGAGGGCGCCGCGGTCCCGGAAACCGGATGCGGCGCACGCATGCGGGACCCTCCTGGCGCGCCGACCAGGGACAAGTAAGCTCATCAGAACGTCCGTGCGCACGGTGATATCCCGGCGCTCCGGTTGATGCGGTCGGCTTCCGTACGGGTCGGGGGCGAAACCCGCCGCCTCATCCGTTCGAGGGATACTGCGGCTGCTGTTTCGCCGACCGGGCAGGGCGGCCGACCCGTCACCGCCACACTGGCCGCATGAGCGCGAGGACGAACGAGCCGGGCCGGGCGACGAGCCATCTGGCGGATCGCTACTGGGAGTTCCTGCTGGAGCGCGATCCACTGCTGAGAGTCCGCCAGGGGCTCCCGGTCGAGACGCTCCCCGGAGTGTCGCCCGCCGAGGCCGAGGAGCGGGCGCGGTTCGCCGAGGAGGTGCTGGCCCGGGCGCGGACGCTCGACGGCGCGGAGCTGTCCGGTACCGATACCGACACCGTCGGATTCCTCGCGGGGTTGGCCGAGCAGGAGGTGCGCGCCCACCGCTGCTACGGGCTGACGCCCGCGGCCACGCCGTACCGGCTGTTCCCGCTGTCGCAGTACGTCGACGCGGTCCTGTGCCCCTTCCGGTTCGTCGAACCGTCCGACGTCGAGCGGTATTTGTCGCTGCTGCACCAGCTCGCCCGGGCGGTCGGCTCGATCGTCGACAAGACGGCGGAACAGGCCGCCCGCGGTTTCCGGGTGCCGGCCCCGGCCCTGGCCGGCGCACGCACCACCGTCGTCGGCCTGCGGAGCTCCGTGACGCGTCGGGTGGCGGTGGACGGCGGCCGGCTCGGCGGGCTCGGCCCGGCCGTCCGGGGCCGACTCCGGGACGGGGTGCGGCGGCTGGTGGAGGCGGAGTTGGCCCCGGTCTTCGACGGCCTGCTCGCCGTCCTCGACGACCCGGACTACCTGCGGGAGGCACCGCGGGCCGTCGGCTGGGCGCGGTACGAGGGCGGGGAGGAGACGTACCGGGAGTTCGTCCGGATCCACAGCGGGGGCGACACGCCGCCCGAGCGGCTCCACGAGCTCGGCCGGGAGCAGTGCCGGGAGCTCGCCGAGCGGATGCGGGAGGTCCGCGTCGCCCTCGGATTCCACGGCCCGGAGGGGGAGTTCCACGAGCGGCTGCGCACCGAGCCCCGGCTCTACGCGCGGACTCCCGAGGAGGTCGAGGCCCGCTATCGCGGCTACCTCGACCGGCTCGCCCCGTTGCTGCCGCGCTGGTTCGCGGTGCTGCCGGCCGCGCCGTACGGACTGGCGCGGCTGGATCCGGCGCTGGAGGCGGGGATGACCTTCGGGTACTACGAGCTGCCGACTCCGGCCGCCCCGATCGGGCGCTACCGCTACAACGGTTCCGGTCTGGAAGGGCGCTCGCTGATCGGCGCGGCCTCCCTGATCCACCACGAGCTGGCCCCCGGGCACCACTTCCACCTCGCCCGGCAGGCCGAGAACCGCGTGCTGCCGCAACTGCGTCGTGAGGTGGCCGAGTTCGGCGCCTTCAACGAGGGCTGGGCCGAGTACGCGGCGGGCCTCGGCTGGGAGATGGGCCTCTACGACGACCCCTGGGACGCCTACGGGCGCCTTGCGCAGGAGCGATTCACCGCGCAGCGCCTCGTCGTGGACACCGGGCTCAACCTCGGGACGATGAGCCTGGAGCAGGCCCGGGACTTCATGCGCGCCAACTCCACCGAGGCGGACGGCCAGATCGCCTCGGACCTGCTGCGCTACGCGACGGACCTGCCCGGGCAGGCGCTCTCCTACCGTGCGGGCTACCTGGAGTTCGTTCGGTTGCGGGCCCGGGCGGAGGCCGAGAAGGGGGCCGGTTTCGAGGTGCGGACCTTCCACGAGGCCGTGCTGGGTGGTGGCGGGCTGCCGTTCCCCGTGCTGCGCCGACGGGTGGAACGAGGGGCTAAGGACGGGGCCTGATATGTAAATAGGATCATTGGCTTATTCGGTGAGTATGCATACTTAAACCCTTGGAGGCGGATTGGATTTAAAGCACTCGCACGGGTGAAATCTGCCAAGGAAGTTTGCTCTCGGTGGACCTGGCTCGACTACGGTGGCCAGGGAGCGGGCGGTGGACCCCAAGACGAATTTTCGGCCCAGCAGGGAATCCGGCACGGGAACGAAGAATTTCGGACACGGGTGCTTCCGTCCGCCCTGTTGTGCGTGCTCCGGAGTTCGCAGTGCCCCCGGGGTCCCCTGTCATCCGTCTGCGTAGAGAGGTTGGAGCATCATGCCGCCCGTAGTACCGCCCTTCCTGATCGGCCTCGTCGTCGCGCCGCTGGCCAAGCGGCTCCTCAAGCCGCTGGTCCGTGGCGTCGTCAAGACGTCCGTCGGCATCGCCATGGAGGTGAAGAAGGCGGCCCATGAGGCCGGAGAGGGCATCCACGACCTCGCGGCCGAGGTGGCCGCCGACATGGTGGCAGCGCAGATCACCGCCGACGAGCACCGCCGGGCCGCCGAGGGCCCCGTCCCGCACAAGGAGAAGACCGAGCCCGTCCACCGGGTCGAGCACGAGTCGAGGGCCCCGAAGATCCGCGCGACCGCGACCGCCGGCGCCGGCAAGACGCCCTGACGCTCCGCCCCGCGGACCGATCAGTCGCTCGGGCGCATGTTTCGACCGGTCTCGGAAGATGTGCCCGAGCAGCTACCACCGCCCTGTCGGCCGTATCGCTTTCCCTTCAGACTTTCCATTCGTCGCGGTGCTCCGTCATGCCCAGTGACGGTCCATCCGCGACCTCCGCAAACAGGTGATCGTACACATGCCATCTCTGCTGGCCGCAGCGGCCGGGAACCTTCCCGTGGATTCGGACGTGCGCCCGCGCTCGGTCATCCCGGGGCGCCAGCGCTGGGACGTCAAGCCGGTCCTCGGACGGCCCCGGACGGCCGAGATCCTCGCCGCCGCCCTGCGGCGCGTCCCCGGGATCACCGAGGCGCAGGCGAGTCCGGTCACCGGTGGAGTCCTCGTCCGGCACGACGCGCGGGTGCGCGCCGCGGACGTCGGCCGGATCGTCCGCAGGGCCGTCACCCTGGTCCTGGAGGGGCCGACCGGGACGGTGCGCCCGGCGCCGGCGCGGCCCGCCGCATCGGCCCCGCGCCCGGACCGCGGCCTCGTCGTGCGACCGGTCCTCGCCGTCGGCGGCGGGGTGGCGGCCAGCGTCGCGCTGATCCGGGGGTCGGCGCTGAGCAGGCAACTGGTGGCACTCGGCGGGGTCGCGACCGCGACCGTGGCCGTCCTTCGGAAGGCCTGGCGCGGAACGGCCGACACGGCCGGCGAGCCGGCCGGGACCGGAACCGAACGCCACCCCCTGCTGGAGGTCGTCGGACCGCACCGGCGCCGACTCTTCCGCGCCTCCGCGCTCTCGGTCGCCTGCCAGGTCGCGGAGATGGCGCTCGCCACCTTCCTCGGCTGGACCGCGCTGGTCCTCATCAAGGGCGAGGCCGCGCCGTTGGTCCGCATCGGCCTGACCACCGCGTCCGCCCAACTCTGGGGCTTGGCAGGGCTGGTGGCCGTCGCCTGTGCCGCCGTCGCGGGCCTTTCCTACTCCTCGAACCTCCAGTGGCGCCGACTCGGCCAGGACATCGAGCACGACTGGCGGAGCCGCACGTACGACCACGTCCAGCACCTCGAACTGCGGCACCTGGAAGGCGAACGGACCACCCGGATCGCCGGCGTGCTCACCGACGACGTCCGCCAGCTGGGCGCCTTCTTCACCACCTCGGCCAACGACGTGCTCCAGATGGGCACCAGCCTGGCCATCCTGGTGCCGGTGTTCCTGCTGCTGGCACCGCAGATCGCCTGGATCGCCTTCCTGCCCATCCCGGTCATCGCCTGGCTGTCGCTCCGCTACCAGGAGAAGGTCACCGCCGACTACGCCGTCGCCGGGGAGGACCGGGCCGGGCTGCACAGCCAACTGGTGAACACCCTGGAGGCCAGCGCCACCGTCAAGAGCTTCTGCACCGAGGACTACGAGGCCGAGCGCATCGACCGGCTGAGCGCGCGGGCCCAGGACAGCAATGAGCGGACCGACCGGAGCACGATCCGGCACGCCGAGACCGTCCGGGTCTGCACGACCAGCTCGATGGCGGGCACCCTGCTGATCGGCGGTCGGTCGGTGCTCAACGGAAGCCTGCCGTTCGAGGTGTTCAGCCCGCTGATCGGGCTGCCCCAGATGGTGCTGCTGCGGATGAACCGGCTCGGCGGCATCGTCGACCAGTACCAGCGCACGCTCGCCGCCTACGACCGGGTCCACCGGCTGCACGCCCTGCCCGTCGAGGCCGAGGGCACCGGCGGACCGCTCGACACCGGGAAGGTACGGGGCGAGGTCGTCCTCGACGGCGTGACCTTCGCCTACCCCGGCCGGCCGCCGGTGCTGGAGGACCTCTCACTGACCATCCCCGCCGGGCAGGTCACCGCCCTCGTCGGTGCCACCGGCTCCGGCAAGACGACGGTCGCCAAGCTGCTGATGCGCTTCCAGGACGCGGAGTCCGGCAGCGTGCTGCTCGACGGGCGGGACGTGCGCGACCTGCCCCGCCGGGACCTGCGCCAGGCGATCGGGTTCGTCGCCCAGGACCCGTTCCTCTTCGACGGCAGCATCGCCGACAACATCCGCTACGGCAGCTTCGGGGCCTCGGACAAGGCCGTGGTCGAGGCGGCCATGATGGCCGAGGCGCACGCCTTCGTCGCGACGCTGCCGGACGGCTACGACACCCTGATCGGCGAACGCGGCGCCGCGCTCTCGGGCGGCCAGCGCCAGCGGATCGCCCTGGCCCGGGCGATCCTCAAGGACTCACCGGTCGTGGTCCTCGACGAGGCCACCTCCGCCGTGGACAACGAGACCGAGGCCGCCATCCAGCGCACCCTGCGGAGTTTCGCGGCCGAGCGGACCATGGTCGTCATCGCCCACCGGCTCTCCACCGTCCGCCACGCGGACCGGATCTACGTCATGGACAAGGGCGGCGTGGTCGCCGAACAGGGCACCCACGACGAACTCCTCGCCCGGCACGGACTCTACGCATCCCTCTGGCAGCTCCAGGCCGGCGAACTCGCCGCCTGACCACAGCAGCAGCACCCGCCCGCCGACCGCGTGACGCCACCGCGGTCGGCGGGGCCCGGCGTGCCCTGCGCACACGCCTGCCCATTCTTCTGGAGGTACCCCCATGCCCCGTCGCGACGGCGACGTCCTTCCCCTGACCGCGGCCCAGCGCGAGATCTGGCTGGCCGAACAACGCTCCCGGACGGCCATCCCGGGCTATCGCGTCGGCGAATGCCTGGAGATCCACGGGCCGGTGGACCCGGAGTCGTTCGAGACCGCGCTGCGCCGGGTGGTCGACGAGGTCGACGCCCTGCACGTGAGCTTCGTCGACGACGGCGAGGGCCCGCGGCAGGTCGTCCGGGAGACCTGGGACTGGGCGCCGGCCCACCTCGACCTCAGCGGGGAACCCGCTCCCCGGGCGGCGGCCATGGAGTGGATGGAGCGGGACCTGACGCGCCCGCTGGACCTCGCCCGCGACCCACTGTTCGGCCACGCGCTGATCCGGCTGTCACCGACGGAATTCCTCTGGTACCTGAACTACCACCACGTCGTGCTGGACGCGTTGAGCAGTGCCCTGGTCCGGCAGCGGGTCGGCGAGGTGTACTCGGCGCTGGCCGAGGGCGGCCCGGTGCCGCCGTCCCCGTTCGGTTCGCTGCGGGAGCTGGTCGACAGCGACGCCGCCTACCGCTCGTCCGCCGACTTCGCCGCCGACCGCGCCTACTGGACGGAGCGGTTCGCGGACCGGCCGGCACCGACGAGGCTCACCGACCGGTCCCCGACCGACCCGAACCTGGCCCTGCGCCTGCGCGAGGAGCGGGAACTGCGTCGCCCGGACGCGCTGCGGGCGGCGGCGGGACGGGCCGGTGTCCGCTGGTCCCGTCTGGTGATCGCGGCGACGGCGCTCTACGCGCACCGGCTGACCGGCACCCAGGACGTCGTGCTCGCCCTCCCCGTGACGGCCCGTCGATCCGCCGACCGGGACCTGATGTCGGTGCCGGGCACGATGTCCAACGTGGTGCCCCTGCGGCTGACCGTGCGCCCCGACATGCGCTGGCGCGAACTCGTCGACCAGGTGGCGGGGGAGGTCGAGGCGGCCGTCGCGCACGAGCGCTACCGGAGCGAGGACCTGCTGCGCGACCTCGGCGCGCCCGGCAGCATCGGCACGGCGTTCCCGCTGATCGTCAACATCATGGCCTTCAACTCCAGGCCGGGCTTCGGCGGGCACCCCGCCGCCGTGCACCACTTCGTGTCCGGATCGACCACCGACCTGGCGGTCTGGGTGTTCGACTACCGGGACGGCAACCCTCCGCTCCTCAGGCTCCACGGAGCACCGGAGGCGTACGGCGACGACGACCTCGCCGCGCACCAGCAGCGGCTGCTCGCGCTGTTCGACACCGTCGCGGACTGCGACCCGGACGACCTGCTGGGCCGGATCGAGCTGCTCACGGCCGAGGAACACGGCGAGCTGGCGGCCGTCGGCAGCGGGCCGGCGGCGGAGGTCCCGGCCACGAGCCTGCCGGAGCTGTTCCGGGAGCACGTGCGGGCGGCCCCGGACCTCGTCGCGCTGGTGTGCGGGGACGTCTCGCTGACGTACGCGGAGCTGGACGCGCGCGCGAACCGGCTGGCGCACGCCCTGATCGCCCGGGGCGCCGGACCGGAGCGGCTGGTGGCGGTGGCCCTGCCGCGCTCGGCCGAGCTGGTGGTGGCGATCCTCGCGGTGCTGAAGACCGGTGCGGCGTACGTCCCGGTCGACCCGGAGTACCCGGCCGCCCGGATCGGGTACCTGCTCGACGACGCGCGGCCGACGCTGCTGGTGACCGACTCCCGCAGCGGCGAGCGGCTGCCCGAGGCGGGTTCCGTCGACCGGCTGGTGCTGGACACCGCCGACCTGGACGGGCTGCCGGACACGGACCCGAGGGTGGCCGTCGATCCGGCACACCCGGCGTACGTCATCTACACCTCCGGCTCCACCGGGCGGCCCAAGGGCGTGCTGCCGACGTACGGCGGCCTGCTGAACCTGCTCACCGACCACCGGCAGGCCATGTTCCGGCCGGTGCTCGACGAGCGGCAGCGGCTGCGGGTCGCGCTGACCACGTCGGTGTCCTTCGACGCCTCCCTGAACCAGCTGCTCGCCCTGTTCGGGGGCCACGAGCTGCACGTCCTGGACCACGCGACCTGGACCGACCCGGACGCCTTCGTCGGCTACGCCGCGCGCTGCGGGCTCGACTACATCGAGGCCACCCCGTCCTACCTCCGGGTCCTGGTCGCGCACGGGCTGTTGAGCGATCCGCAGTGGCGGCCGGCGTTGCTCGCGGCGGGCGGCGAGGCCGTCCCCGCGCAGCTCTGGGCGGATCTGCGGGAGGCCGACGGGGTGCGCGGACTCAACCTCTACGGGCCGTCCGAGTGCACGGTCAACTCGGTGGTCGCGCCGGTGGGTTCGAGCCCGGTCCCGGTCATCGGCCGACCGGTCACCAACGCCCGGCTGTACGTGCTCGACAGCGCGCTGCGTCCGCTTCCCGCCGGTGTGCCGGGCGAGCTGTACATCGCCGGTGCCGGGCTGGCCCGGGGCTACCTGAACCGGCCGGTCCTGACGGCCGGGCGCTTCGTGGCGGACCCCTTCGGGCCGAGCGGTTCGCGGATGTACCGCACCGGCGACCTGGTGCGGCGGAGCCCGGACGGGAACCTGGAATTCCTCGGCCGCACCGACGACCAGGTCAAGATCCGCGGATTCCGGGTGGAACTCGGCGAGATCGAGGCCGTCCTGGTGGAGCACCCGGAGGTCGCCCGGGCCGCCGCCGTGGTGCGCACCGACGACGAGCCCCGGCTGGTCGGCTACGTCGTCCCCGCCGAAGGGCGGGCCGTCCGGTCGGACACCCTGCGGACCCGGATGCGGGAGCGGCTGCCGGAGTACATGGTGCCGTCGGCGTTCGTGGTGCTGGACGCACTGCCGCTGACGCCGAACGGCAAGCTCGACCGGCGGGCCCTCCCCGCGCCGGAGCAGACCGCCGCCGTCCCGGGCCGCGCCCCGCGCACCGCCACCGAGCACCTGCTCGCCGGGCTGTTCGCCGAGGTGCTCGGGGTGGCCGACGTCGGCTCGGACGACAGCTTCTTCGACCTCGGCGGGCACTCCCTGCTGGCCACCCGACTGGTCTCCCGGGTCCGGTCGGCCCTCGGCGTGGAGCTGAGGCTGAGCGACCTGTTCGACACGCCGACGGTGGCGGAGCTGGCGGCGGCGGTGGACGCCGCCGGCCGGGCACGGCCGGCCCTGGGGCGGCGGGAGCGGCCCGGGGCGGTCCCGCTGTCCTTCGCGCAGCGCCGGCTCTGGTTCCTGCACCGCATGGAGGGCCCGAGCGCCACGTACAACATCCCGCTGACGCTGCGGCTTGCCGGAGAGCTGGACCGGCGGGCCCTGGAGGCCGCCCTGGCGGACGTGGTCGAGCGGCACGAGAGCCTGCGCACGGTGTTCCCGGCGGTCGACGGCGTGCCGAGCCAGCGGGTGCTGGACCCCGACGCGGCACGGCCGAGGCTGCGGATGACCGAGGTCGGCGAGCGCGACCTGACGGACCGGCTGGCCGAGGCGGCCCGGCACGCATTCGACCTCGCCGCGGAGCCGCCGCTGCACGCCGAGCTGTTCCGGCTGGGACGGGAGGAGCACGTGCTCCTCCTGGTGGTGCACCACATCGCCGGTGACGGCTGGTCGACGGGGCCGCTCTCGCAGGACCTGACGACCGCGTACGCGGCCCGCTCCGCGGGGGCGAAACCGGAATGGGCGCCGCTGCCCGTCCAGTACGCCGACTACGCCCTGTGGCAGCGGGACCTGCTCGGCGACGGCTCGGACCCGGACAGCCTGCTGAACGGTCAACTGGCCTACTGGCGCGAGCAGCTGGCGGACCTTCCCGAGCAGGTGGAGCTGCCGTTCGACCGGCCCCGGCCGACGGCGATGTCCTACCGGGGCGCCCAGCTGCCGGTGCGGATCGACGCCGAACTGCACCAGGGCCTGCGTGCGCTCGCCCGGGACGGCGGGGCCAGCCTGTTCATGGTGCTCCAGGCAGGGCTGGCCGCGCTGCTGGGCAAGCTCGGCGCCGGCACCGACGTCCCGATCGGAACGCCGATCGCCGGACGCACCGACGAGGCGCTGGACGACCTGGTCGGCTTCTTCGTCAACACCCTGGTGCTGCGCGCCGACCTGTCGGGCGACCCGTCCTTCACCGAACTGCTCGGCCGGGTGCGCGCCGACGCGCTCGCCGCGTACGCGCACCAGGACGTGCCGTTCGAGCAGCTGGTGGAGGCGCTGAACCCGTCCCGGACGCTGGCGCACCACCCGCTGTTCCAGACCATGCTCGCCCTGCAGAACGCTCCGCTCGGCGCGTTCGAGCTGCCGGGGCTGCGGGTGGCGACCGATCTGGTCCAGACCGGGACGGCCAAGTGCGACCTGACCTTCGTCCTGGCCGAACAGCCCGACGGCCTCTCGGGCGTCCTGGAGTACAGCACCGACCTGTTCGACGAGGCCACCGCCGCCGGGATCGTCGAGCGGTGGCTGCGACTGCTGCGGGCCGCGGTCGCCGACCCCGGTCGGCGGATCGGCCGGGTGGACGTGCTGTCCGCCGACGAGCTGAGCGCCTTGCTGACGGCCGGCGAAGGCCGGGACGGCGAGCTGCCGGAGACCGGCATCCCCGCGCTGTTCGAGCGACAGGTCCGGGCGAACCCGGCCGCGGTCGCGCTCACGGACGGCGAAACCAGCCTGACGTACGGCGAGTTGAACACCCGGGCCAACCGGCTCGCGCACGCCCTGATCGCCCGCGGGGCGGGGCCGGAGCAGTTGGTGGCGCTGGGCCTGCCGCGCTCGGCCGAGCTGGTGGTCGCGATCCTCGCGGTGCTCAAGGCCGGCGCCGCGTACGTGCCGGTGGACCCGGAGTACCCCGCGGCCCGGATCACCTACCTGCTCCAGGACACCCGGCCCGCGCTGCTCGTGACGACCGGCCGGATCGGCGACCTGCCGGGCGCGGAGGCGGTGGACCGGCTGCTGCTGGACACCACCGACCTGGACGGGCTGCCGGACACCGACCCGGAGGTCGCGGTCGATCCCGCCCACCCCGCCTACGTCATCCACACCTCCGGCTCCACCGGCAACCCCAAGGGCGTCGTGGTCCCGCACCGGAACGTGGTGCGGCTGTTCGCCACCACCCGGGAACTGTTCGGTTTCTCCGCCGAGGACGTCTGGACGCTCTTCCACTCCTACGCCTTCGACTTCTCGGTGTGGGAGCTGTGGGGCGCGCTGCTGCACGGCGGCCGGCTGGTGGTCGTCGACCACGAGACCAGCCGCTCGCCCGGCCGCTTCCTGGAGCTGCTCGCCCGCGAGCGGGTGACGGTGCTCAACCAGACCCCGTCCGCCTTCCACCAGCTGATCCAGGCGGATCAGGAGACGAGGCCGGAACTCGCCCTGCGCACAGTGGTGTTCGGCGGAGAGGCGCTGGAGCCCGCCCGCCTCGCGGGCTGGTACGAGCGGCACCCGGACGACGCGCCGCGGCTGGTCAACATGTACGGCATCACCGAGACCACGGTGCACGTCACCCACGCGGCGCTCGACCGGTCCGGCACCCCGGCCGGCCAGATCGGGACGGCCGTCCCGGACCTGCGGACGTACGTCCTCGACGACGGCCTGCGTCCGGTCGCCCCGGGCGTCGCGGGCGAGCTGTACGTCGCGGGCCCGGGCCTGGCACGCGGCTACCTGAACCGGCCCGGCCTGACCGCCGGGCGGTTCCTCGCCGACCCGTTCGGACCGGCCGGCTCCCGGATGTACCGCAGCGGCGACGTGGTGCGCCGGGCGGCCGACGGCAGCCTGCGCTACGTCGGCCGGGCCGACCAGCAGGTGAAGGTGCGCGGCTTCCGGATCGAGCTCGGCGAGATCGAGGCGGCGCTCGCCGCACACCCCGGCGTCGCCCAGGTCGCCGTGCTGGCCTGGGCGCGGTGCCGCGCGGTCTTGGGCCGGGCCTTCCGGGGCAGGTCGCGTCCAGGCGCGGAGGGCCCGCCGCACAGGGGTAGGACGGGTCAGGACTATCCAGGGCGACTCCGCTCCGTAATTGTGCCTTGACGGGTTCCGCTTGCCTCGACAGGATGGTGAGCCCGCAGCTGGGGAGGGAGCAAGGAAACGTGGGACAGGCAGATCTGCCACTGGTGGAGCAGTTCCGGTCCTGGGTCCTCCCCGACGGCGGTGTGGGAGCAGCTGACCGGAAGGCGTTCTTCGAGGACGCTCTCGTCGTGCTCGACACCAACGTGCTCCTCAGCCTGTATGAGTACAACCCCGCCGTGCGGAACCAGGTCCTGTCGGTCCTGGCACAGATCTCCAAGCGCCTCTGGCTGCCCTACCAGGTCGGGCAGGAGTTTGTGCGGGGCCGCCGCCGTGTGATCCTCGAGCGCACCAGGGAGCTCGGCGATGCCGCGGCCGTCATCGACCGGCACCTGCAGCAGGCCCACAGGTCGGTGCTGGCTGCCAGCGCGCACGTCAAGGTGCTTCTGAAGAAGTACGCCAATGACGACGCTGCGCAGAGCGGTCTGGACGAGACGATCAACCAGACGACAGTCAAGGCGCTGCTGGGTGAGTGGCAGGTCCTCCTGAAGGATCATGCCAAGAAGCTGAAGCACGGCCACGACCTCCTGCCTGCCGCTGTGGAGTCGGATGATCCTGTCCTGCCGGAGGTGGCGGCGCTGTTCGAGGACCGCCTCGCCCTGCCGACGGAGTACGCGGTGGTGCAGCGCCGGCTGGAGGAGGCCCTTTCCTTCCGGTTCCCGAACGAGATCCCTCCGGGATTCGCCGACGACGGGAAGAAGGGGAAGCCCCTGGACCGGGTCGGCGACTACCTCATCTGGGCTGAGATCCTGGACAAGGCGGTCGACCCGGGCGTGAAACGGGTCCTGCTCGTATCCGCTGATTCGAAGAAGGACTGGTACGAGGAGCTCGATGCCAAGGGCGGGAAGCGCCCGTGGCCGCAGCTCTTCGAGGAGCTGCGGCAGCGGACGGGTGCCGAGCTCCGCATCGAACAGCCGGGGCAGTTCTTCCAGGGCATCGAGGAATTCCTCGCTCCGGGCATGGAGCTCACCACCGCCGCCTACGACGAGATCGACCGGGCGGCGGAGGCAGTGGCGCAGCGCAGCACCGAGGGGGACTCCTCGGTGACGGATGACAACGCCCACGTCATCACGCCGCCGGACGGCCTGGCGCTGGCGGCCTACCGTGCGGCGGGCCTCACGACCCGTACGGTGCGGCAGCTCGCGGAATCGGAGCGGCGACGGCACTTCCAGTGGTGGCTGATCGGAGTGACGGCCGAACTCGGGTTCCGTGTGCCTGATGACGACGAGCCCCTCGTGGAGCTCTGTGCGGCAGTCCGGTCGGAGGCCAGGCCCGCTCCGGAGTGGTATCCCGGGACGGCGCTCGTCCAGGGCGAGTGGCCGTATCGCAGCGATACCTGGGTGGCTCCCTGGTTCGTCCAGCTGGTGCGGGACGCCGGCGAGACGGACCGTCTGCCGCTGCAGAGGCTGGCCGCACGACAGGTGCAGCCGAGGGCCTGACAGCGGTACGCGTGCGGACGGCCCGTTGCGGGTCACGCTGGCGGGGCGGACCCACCCCGTTATTCGAGTTTTGGACACGGAGCCGACCAGAAGATGGCGCACAAGCCGATCGACATCACCCCCGACCCCAAGGTGCTCGTGGCGCTCACGCGCACCCCGATCCTTCCGATCGACGCGCTCAGCGAGCTCATCGACAACGCCATCGACTCCTTCCGGGCAGCTGCCACCTCAGGGGCCCCGTCTGCGGTCCGCCAGGTGATCATTGAGGTTCCGGGGTCCGCCGAGGTCGCGCGGGGCGAGGGGATGATCCGCGTCCGGGACACCGGGCCGGGCCTCACTGAGGAGCAGATCGCCGATTCGATGCGGGCCGGCTACTCCTCCAAGAACCACTACGACACCCTGGGCCTGTTCGGCATGGGCTTCAACATCGCCACCGGGAAGCTCGGACGCGTCACACGGGTGATCTCCGCACGCGAGGGGGACAGCCACGCAGTCCAGGTCACGCTCGATCTGCCGGAGCTCATGCAGTCCCAGACCTTCACCGCGCGGGCCGAGCAGATCGAGAAGCCGCAGGGCCTCCGCCACGGGACAGTCGTGGAGATCCGGGACTGGTGGCCTGACGGGGACGCCAACAGCGGCTTCATCCGCGAGCTCGCGAAGATGCCGAGGAAGACACTGCGCAGTCGGCTGGGACGGCGGTACGCCACGCTGCTGCGTCCGGGCGCGGCCAACCCGGTGGTCATCACGGTCAACAACGAGCGCTGCCAGGCCTTCGAGCACTGCGTGTGGTCGCCGGACCGCTTCGTCGAGCGGAAGGCCTACGGCAAGATCCCCGCCCAGATCAGTTTCGACCGGGTCATCAGCAGTGCGCGGCGCTGCCTCCACGACGGCACCGACTTCGGCGAGCACAGCGCCTGCCCTCGGTGCGGTGGGGCGGAGAGCCGGGAGATAAGCCACCGGGTGCGCGGCTGGGTGGGCATCCAGCGCTTCGACGACCAGAACGACTTCGGGATCGACCTGATCCGGAACGGGCGGGCCATCCGCCAGGCGGAGAAGGCGGCGTTCTTCGAGTTCTCCGACGAGGCCACCGGGCGTGCCGAGCGCGAGTACCCGGTGGACCAGCAGTACGGCCGGATCGTCGGCGAGGTCCACCTGGACCAGGTGCCGGTCGACTTCCAGAAGCAGCACTTCCAGCTGGCCTCCGACGAGTGGCAGGAGGCCATCGGGTTCCTGCGCGGGGGTTCGCTGCTGCCCAACCACTGGACCGACGGCGAGACGAACGACTCGCCGGTGTCGCTGCTCTTCCAGGGCTACCGAAAGGTCCGCAACTTCGGCCGCGGCGACATGTACATGGGCAAGTACAACCCTGCCAAGGGCAAGGCCGACCGGATCCCGCGGAGCGTTGAGGAGGAGTACTACCAGCGCTTCCTCAACCGCGAGCCCGGCTACCACAGCGACGCGAAGTGGTGGGAGCTCGTCGAGACGGCCGCGGAGCCGCCGATCCAGGTGCTCCCCGAGTGCCCGGAGTGCGGCTTCCAGAACACGCCGACAGCCGAGGAGTGTGGGGGCTGCGGCGAGGTGCTCGACGGAAAGCCGTGCCTGGACGCCGGGTGCGGCAAGCAGATCCTGCGCTCCGCGACGGTGTGCCCGCACTGCGGCACCTCCCAGGTGCCCAGGGTCCAGCTCCCTTGGAAGTGCACGTTCTGCGCCCAGGAGAACAAGGCTGGAGCGGAGCGCTGCGAGAGGTGCGGGCACGTCAAGGACGCACCCCACCCGGCCAGCCCCTCAGCGCTGAGCTCCGCATCCGCGGACGCCGAGGAGCTCAGCGCTGAGCAGCTGGCTGTCGTGCTGGCGGACGGGAAGACGAGCAGCCCGCTGGACGTCCGGGTGCGGACGACGCACCGGCCGATCCTCCCCGCCTTCGGGCAAGCGGCAGTCCCGCTCGTCACCAGTGCGGACACCCGGCAGATCACCGTCTACATCGACCCGACCCACGCGGTCTTCACGGCGATGGGGCTGCGGCCGGAGTTCCTGGTCGCGACCGAGGTCGCCCAGTTCCTCCACTCCCTCCACCGCAACCTCCAGGGCCGGCCCGGGCACACGGCCGCCGTGCTGACCGCGGAAGTCCTCAAGAAGGGCTGGGGGGACGCGGTGACGGACAGCCCCGACGGCGTGCGGAGCGACATCAAGTCGCTGTTCGACCAGATCACGGAGCGGATCCTCAGAGCGCCGCATGCCGACCGGTTCTACGACGAGCTCGACGAGGCGCAGCAGCTTGCGCTCGCCGGGTCGATGATCAAATCCGGCGCCGACCTTGCGGAGCTCGGGCGCCTCAAGTCCACCGGCGGCTACCTGCGCTACTGCGACCGCGACACGGTCAGCGCCTTCTTCGGACGCCACCCCGAGGGCTGGTTCAACGGACTGGTCTGGGAGGACCCGTGGCCCAGTGAGAGCGAGGCGGGTACCGTGATCGCCCGGAAGCTGCAGGAGGACCTCCGGGTCAAGTACCTGCGCTGCCTTGAGGACTGCGCCTCGTACCTCCGCTACGACCAGCCCGAGCGGCTCATCGTCGTCCGTGCGCGGGCCGCCGTCGACTTCCTGGCCGGGAAGCTCGCATGACCCAGCGCATCGTCACCGACCTCAACCTGGCCGGGACGGGCTGGCAGTCCTTCGAGCGGACCGTACAGCGCCTCATCATGGCGCGCGGGTACTCCGGGGTGCAGCTCGCAGGAGCCACCGGCGACGGCGGGGCGGACGTGGTCGGCAGCCTCAACGGGCGGCGCTGGCTCTTCCAGATGAAGCGGTGGCGGTCTCCGGTGGGGCCCGAGGTCATCGCACAGACTGTCGATGCCTGTCGGCGCTACGACGCGCAGATCCCGGTCGTCGTCAGCCTGAACGGGTTCGAGGCCTCGGTCCGGGCCCAGCAGGAGCAGCTCGCGGCGAGGGGGGTCCCCCTGCAGCTGTGGGACCGGGGCACGCTCCGGAAGCAGGCGGAGCGAGTCCCGGACACGCCGCCGGCGCTGCAGGACCCGGACCGCTTCCAGCTCCGCGCCTACCAGGAGCGGGCCGTGGACGGGCTGATGAACGAGCTGGTGAACGGTGCCCGGAGCGCACTCGTCGTCCTCGCGACCGGACTCGGCAAGACATTCGTGGCCGCCGAGTTCCACCGGCGCGCCCGCGCCCTGCGGCCCGGGGTGAAGACGCTGGTCCTCGCGCACCGGAACGAGCTCGTGTACCAGCTTGAGCGTGCGTTCTGGCCCCTGCTGCCGGCCTCCGCAGCGACCGGGGTGTGGAACGGCTACGAGCGCCCGGACCAGGACGCGCTCAACGACCTGGACGTCGTGTTCGCCTGCGTGGACAGTGTCGCCACCGCCGTCGAGGCCGGGCGCGACCTGCCGGAGTTCGGCCTGGTCGTCGTCGATGAGTGCCACCACCTCGGAACCACCGCCTACAACGCCGTGCTCGGCGAGCTGTCGGCTGCCGAAGGCGGCGCGTTCCTCCTCGGGATGACCGCGACACCCTGGCGGCCCGACGGGAAGTCCCTGCACGCCTGGTTCGACTTCCCCGTCGTGGACATCGACATGGTGCGCGGGCTCCGCGAGGGGTACCTCGCCAATGTCGACTACCGGATGTTCACCGACAACATCGACTGGGACGCGCTGGCAGCCGGGCTCGCCGAGGCCGCCCCCGCGCTCACCCCCCGGGGGATCAACCGGACCGTCTTCATCGACGAATGGGACGACGCGGTCGTCGACCGCCTCGCCGAGGCGTGGGCCGAACAGGAGAACCCGCGGGGCATCGTCTTCTGCGGGACCATCGACCATGCCGAGCGGATGGCGGGCCGGATCAACGCGCTCGGGTTCACCAGCGCCGAGGTGATCGCCTCCCGGACGGCGGAGGGCAGAGCGGTGGACGCAGCCACCCGGAACCGCCTCCTGTGGGACTTCGCCGACGGCCGCACCGGCATCCTGTGCGCTGTTGACGTCCTCAACGAGGGCGTCGATGTCCCGGACGTCAACATCGTGGTCTTCCAGCGGGTCACCCACAGCCGCCGGATCTTCGTCCAGCAGCTCGGCCGCGGACTGCGCCTGGCACCCGGCAAGGAGAAGGTGGTCGTCCTCGACTTCGTCTCCGATATCCGCCGGTTCGCCGCGGGCCTGAGCCTGCAGGACTCGCTCAGCGCCCGGGGCGGCGCTGCTCGCGACCCCAGGGTCACGATCGGCAGCGAGGTCAGGTTCATGCGGGCCAACCGCGCGGACCAGGCGGGCGAGCAGTTCCTGCGCGAATGGCTCGACGACCTCGAAGCGGTCGAGGACGCCGGAGAGGACGTGCACATCCTCCGCTACCCACCCGACAGCTCGATCACGGCTGCGGCGAAACGATAGGACCCTGGACATGACCGATCAATACTCCGACCCCAGCGCCGACTGGCACCGGCTCAAGCCCGACACCGTCCTCGCGGTCGAGGGCGTCCTCGACCAGCTCAAGAAGGACGACGCACAGGCCGACGCACAGAACCTCCTCGATGCCTACCTGTACGCGAAGCGTCTGCTGGCCGAGTCCATGCAGGCCCTCGTGCGCACAGGCCTGCCCGCAGAGTGCGACACCTTCCGGGACCTCCGTGCGCAGCTCGCCGCACGGATGACGGAGGAGTACGGGGACCGGATCCCGGAGCGCTACCTCACCGTGCCCTACGGCAGCCGCACCCACGAGCAGCTGTTCTCGATGCTCCTGCGGAGGTACAGGCAGCCGGTGAGCGCGGCCCTGCTGCGCGTGGTCACCAGGGACTCCGTCCACACGGAGCGCCGCACCCGCGAACTGCGGGAGCTGGGCCTGGACATCGTCCCCAGCCGCGAGGGTGGCAGCGACGTCTACACCTTGAGGTCGCTTGAGCTCGACACCTCGCTGATCCCCGCGATCATCACCAACAACCTTCGGGACAAGAAGGCCCCCGAGCACGAGAGGAAGGCGGTAGCGGCCGTCCTCTCGGAGCAGGCCGACTGATCCCCCGATCCGGCCTTCGGCCCCGCCCTGGAACAGATGTGACCCGTGACGGGGCGCTGAGACTACGGCTGGCCCCCCTGTCCGAAGCGGGTTCTGAGGGTGGTGCTTGCGGGAACGGGTCGGCGGGGACCTCCTGACGGGATGCAGGGCCTGCTGAACTCGGCCGCCCTGGAACGCCGGTGCGTTCCGGGGCGGTGTGCGGGGCGTCACCGTCGAGACCATCGGCGACGACACCGGCTTCCTCAGAGCACCCGGCCGGGCGGCGTCCAGTGGTAGGGGCCGACCGACCGGTCGGATCGCTCCAGGCTGACCGGCGGTTGGGCGGTACTCGTCCGGCGCGGATAGGCGGATCTCCTCAGCTCCCGCTCCGATGCGCCATGGGCCGGGGCGACGGCAACAGCACCGCTGTTGCCCGTCAGGGCGGCCTGGCGTATGACCGCCTCACGGGCCCGTCTCGGCCGCGACAAACCGGGCCTGCTCTCCAAAGAGGACGGCTGGGTGCATCAGGGCTCCTGGGTGGTGACAAACCGCCTCGTACGCGCCCTGACACGGCCGACTCGCCGAGGCGGGACGAGCAGGTGCCGGTGACGGGCGTAGAGCAGACCCGTGCAGAGGCCGGGGTCGGTGAGCGTCCTGGCCCAGTCGGCGGACGGACTCGTTCGAGCCGACGGCCGCGCTGTTCTTCTCCTCCCGCTCAGTCAAAACCCGGAAGCCTCAGCTTGACTCTGTCGGGGATCTTGGTTGCTTCCGTGTCAGCTGACGGCTCGCCAGGAACGTAGGCGCGAGATGCCCTGCTGGTCGAGGTGTGTCTGGAAGGCTGTCGGCGGTCGTGGGGGCGCGCCTTCGTCGGGGGCCTGCTTGCTGAGGCGTTCGATGTTGACGGCGATGGCGGTGAGGACGTGCTGTAGGTGTGCCTTGGCCTGCCCGCGGTAGCGGCAGTGGCGCATGCCATGGCCGTGGGCGAACTCGCAGATGGTGCCCTCGATGCCGGAACGGACCGCATATCGCTTGTGCCAGGCCGGATCCTGCTGGTCGGCACGGTTGCGCAGTTGCAGTTCGAGCAGCTCACGCGGAGGGAAGCCCACGGAGCGGTGGGCGTCGCGGGAACTGGTGCACTTGGCCCGGACCGGGCAGGGCTGGCACTGGCCCTTGGTGAAGCGGGCGATGATCAGTGGAGCGGCGGTCGGTGAGGAGGTCGGGTAGGGGCCGTGCCAGCCGGCGCTGACCTGGCCCTGCGGGCAGGTGACCTCCTTGCGGTCGAAGTCGATGCGGAAGTCGTCGCGGGCGAAGCCCTCGCCGCGGCGGTGCTGGCGGGTGGGGTTGCCGGGCAGCGGTCCGACAACGGTCACACGGTGTTCGCGCTGAGCCTGTTCCAGGTGGGGCAGGGAGGTGTAGCCGCCGTCGACGAGGTGCTCGTCGGGCAGCAGGCTTCGCCGTTCCAGCCGGGTGTGGATGCCGGGCAGGACCTCGGTGTCGGCGCTGGTGGCCGGCATGGTGGCCACGTCGGTGATCACGTTGGGTCCGTCGCCGGAGCAGGTCTCGGTCACGTGGGCGAGGAATCCCGTCCAGCGGGTGACCTGCCCGCGGCGTGCGTAGCGGGCCGTCGGGTCGTAGGGGGAGACGATCCGGTTGGCCGAGGGCGGCAGGCCGCTGCCGTCGTTCTCGTCGCGCCAGCGCAGGCGCCCGGCGGGGTCCCAGTAGTAGTTCTGCACCAGGATTTGCCGCAGGACCTGGACTTGGGGCCTGCCAAGCAGGGACGGGTGATTGTGCCCGAGGTGTTCGAGCAGGCGGCGGGCGTCGTCGCCGGTGGTGTTGATCCGGGTCTTGGGCCGGGTGGGGTTCTTGCCCAGGCGAACCGGTCGGCCGTAGCGGCGGCCCCAGTCCTCGCCGACCAGGCTGTCCAGCGCGTGGCCGGTGGTGCGGGCGAGTTCTTCCAGGGCTGCGCGCACGGCCTCGGTGACCAGTTCGAGGCGGGTCAGGTCGCGGACGGTGGCCAGGACGTGGGTGGAGTCGGTGCGCTGGGTGGTGCGCTCGCGGACCAGTCCGGCCTCTTTCAGGCGGGTCAGGGCGAGGTCGAGGAGGCGGTCCGCCCGGCCGTCCTGGAGCAGGCGGTCGCGGAAGTCGGTCAGCACGCTGTGGTGGAAGCCGGGGTCGTCGAGTTCGAGGCCGAGTGAGTATTTGAAGTCGATGCGGCAGCGCACGGCCTCGACGGCATCACGGTCGGACAGGCCCAGCAGGAACTGCAGCACGCTCACCGTCGCCAACTGGGCCGGCGAGAGCCCGGGCCTGCCGTCGCGCGGGTACCAGTCGGCGAAGTCCTCGTCCCGCCACAGGCCGTCGAGACGGTCGCGCACCCACATCGCCGTCGTACCACCGGGGTTGCTGGCCCGCGCCATCCGTGCCGTCAACTCCGGGACCTCGGCACCCGAACAGGGACGGACCGACATCTCGGACTCCTCGGAAATCTCGCGATCATCGTGCACCCGCGAGACTGGCGCACCACCATGATCACCCGCAGCCGAACACCAAGATCCCCGACAGAGTCAAGCTCAGGCGGTGCAGCTCTTGAGGATGAGACTGGCTAGGTCCGGCTTGTCGAGGTAGCGGTGGACATCGTGGGAGGAGGGGAAACTGCCGTTGTCCACCTCGATGTCCGTGATGCCAAAGGCAACACGGGACAGGCCGGCGCACCCGGTCACGAAGTCCTTCGACGCGTACAGGTTCGTCCACTCCACTCCGGCGGGGACTGTCAGCGGTTCGCCCTCTGAGTGGATCCCCTTGCGGCCCGCGAGCCAGCTGAGCGGGGACCCGCACGTGACCAGCTGTGCCACGCCGGGTGCCTCGCCGCGGCTAAGCAAGTCGTAGACCACCACGCTGCCGAGGGAGTGGGCAATGACCATACGCGCACCCGTCTCTGCCAGGGCCCAGGCGACTTCTGCGCGCACCGCATCGGCCGTCTCCTCATGGCGCAGATAGGTGTGAGCCTCACGGACAAGCCACAAGAGGCGACCCATGACTCCTCTGCCCACCCTCCGCTCCCCGTCCGCGCCCGGCACTTCCCGACCGAGGACTCCATGCGTCTGCGCAGCAGCTCGATCCGCGCGAAGATCATCGCGCTGCTCCTGGTGCCCATCGTCGCGCTCACGGCCCTGTGGGCGTACGCGACCATCGCCACCACCGGGGACGTCTGGAACCAGCTCGGGATCAGCCGTACGTACAAGGAGTTCGCGGGCCCGGTCGACCAGTACACCGGCGACCTGCAGAACGAGCGCCGCGCCGCCGTCCAGCGGCTGGCCGACCCGCGGTCGCCGACCGCCAGGGAGGCCTACGAACGGTCCAAGGCCGCCACCGACCGCAGCCTGGACGTGCTGCGGCAGAAGAAGGACGGCTCCGGCGGAAAGCTCTCCGCCCCCCAGCGCGGTCGCTTCGTCCAGATCATCGCCGCCGCCGACCAGCTCGGACCGCTGCGCGCCCAGGTCGGCCGTTCCGCGCTGAACTGGGAGTTCGCGCTGGGCCAGTACAGCGACCTGGTCAAGCCGGTGTTCGGCTTCCGGTCCGCCTACGTCGCCCGGCAGAGCGGCCAACTCCCCCGTCAGGGCACCATCCTGATCGAGCTGGTGCGTGCCCGGGAGTACCTGTCGCAGGAGGACGCGGCGATGGAGGGCCTGCGCACCGGCGCCGCCAGGCCCACCGCCGAGCAGTACCAGGTCGCGCTGGACGCCCTGCACAACCAGCAGGCGCTGTTCACCGTCTACGTCGCCGAGCTCGACCCCGCCGACCAGTCCGACTACGCCGCGCTGCGCGGCGGGGAGGCCTGGGGCGCACTGGCCCGAGCCGAAGCGGACTTCGTCGGCGCCGGCGGCCCCGACCGCGTGGTCCAGGCGCTCAACACCGACTCCTGGCGGGAGACCGCCGACCGGGCGCTCGGCGACCTCGCCTCGATCAACAGCCGGATCTCCGCCGGGCTGGACGAGCGCGCGCGGTCCGCGGCGATCGGGATGCTCTGGCGCGGCGGCATCGCCGGTGCGGTCGGCCTGGTCGCCGTGGTGCTGTCCATCATGATCTCGTTCCGGATCGGCCGGGGCCTGGCCCGCGAGCTGATCGGCCTGCGCAACGCGGCCGACGAGCTGGCCGGCACCCGGCTGCCGTCCGTCATGCTGCGGCTGCGCCGCGGCGAGCCGGTGGACGTGGCCACCGAGGCCCCCGAGCTGCACTTCGGGAACGCCGAGATCGGCCAGGTCGGCCAGGCCTTCAACGCGGTGCAGCGGGCCGCCGTCGAGGCCGCCGTCGAACAGGCCGAACTGCGGCGCGGGGTCTCGGCGGTGTTCGTCAACCTGGCCCGGCGCAGCCAGGTGCTGCTGCACCGGCAGCTCACCCTGCTCGACACCATGGAGCGCCGCACCGAGGACCCGGCCGAGCTGGAGGACCTCTTCAAGGTCGACCACCTCACCACCCGCATGCGCCGCCATGCCGAGGGCCTGATCATCCTGGCCGGTGGTTCGCCCGGGCGGGCCTGGCGCAAGCCGGTCCGGATGGTGGACGTGGTCCGGGCGGCCGTCGGCGAGGTCGAGGACTACGCCCGGGTGATCGTCCGGCCGTTCCCCGGCACCGGCCTGCTCGGCAGCGCCGTCGCGGACGTCACCCACCTGGTCGCCGAACTCGTCGAGAACGCCGCGGTGTTCTCCCCGCCGAGCACCCAGGTCACCGTCCAGGGCGAGGTGGTCGCGCACGGCTTCGCGCTGGAGATCGACGACCGCGGCCTCGGGCTGAGCGAGCAGATGCTCGCCGAGATCAACGAACGCCTCGCCGTGGAGCAGGAGTTCGACCTCGCCGACACCGACCGGCTGGGCCTGTTCGTGGTCAGTCGGCTGGCCCGGCGGCACGGCATCCGGGTGCACCTGCGGCCGTCCCCCTACGGGGGGACGACGGCGGTCGTGCTGATCCCGCGCGAACTGCTCGCGGAGGCGCCGGACGGGAAGCCGGAGCCGGGCCCGGCCGGGCACCGGGCCGCGGCGGGCGGCCGGCGCGGGCAGCGGGACCTGGTCGCCGTGCCCGGGTCGGGGG
>NZ_JBIVVI010000007.1:0-23617 GCF_044757675.1 Kitasatospora sp. NPDC091257 | reverse complement strand
GGGACCGGCCCCGGCACGCCTTCGCGGCGGCCGGCGGGGACCGGCCCCGGACCGCCACCGCCCCGGGGTAGCCGCCGCGCGCACCGCAGGCGACCGCGGCCCGGTCGGTGGCGCGCGGTCGGCGGCCCCGGGGCGCGTCCTGCGGGTCTTCGCGCACCCGGCGGAGATCCGCGGGACACGCCCTACCCGAACCGGGCCAGCTTCCGCTTGCCCGCCCGCCGCCAGACGTCCGGCAGCCGCCGCCGGGCGGCCTCGGCCGACGCCAGCTGACGCCCGTACAGGGCGCCGTACCCGAACGGCTCGCCACCGGTGACCGCATGGGTCGCGAGAGCGGTCGCGGCCACCACGGCGTCCTGGTGCTCGCCCAGCACCTCCTGGACGGCCTTCATCCGCTTCGCGTAGCGCTCGGCCCGGGCGCCGGCCGCCGGGGCGGCGGCCTCACCGGCGTAGCGGGCGCGCTTGGCCGCCTTGCGGGCCTCGTGGAGCGCGCGGGTCCGCTCGTCGGGGGCGGCGGCAAGGGCCGCCCCGACCCGCCCGGCCGTACGCCGCTGCTCGCGGGCGGCGATGCGGGAGAGCTCCGGGACGGCGCTGCGGGCGGCACGCCGGCGCAGCGGCGGGTCCGCGAGGAAGCCGGCGAGAGCCTCGCCGAGCGCCCGGCGGCGGGGGCTGTCCAGGGCGGCGACCACCTCGGGCCAGATGGCGCGGTACTCGGCCTCGCCCCACCGGTCCAGCGCTGCGGCGACCCGCTGCGGGCCGCACCCGGCGGGCAGCTCGCGGGCCTCGGCGGCCAGCCGTTCGGCCAGCACCTCGCGGTCCCGCGCCCTGCCCAGGACGCCGCCGAGCCAGCGCAGCTCCGCGACCAGCTCGTCGGCCGCTCCGGGGGCGACCAGCCGCCGGAAGGTCTGCAGGGCGCTGCGCAGCCGCCGGCAGGCGACCCGCATCCGGTGCACGGCGTCCGGCTCGTCCGCCCGGACGGCGTCGTCCAGGCCGGCCAGCACTGCCGCCTGCGTCTCCAGACGGGCCAGCAGCACCTGCCCCACCGTGGTGTCGGGTCTCGCCATGGACGCTCGCCCCCTCGTCGGGTCAGCGGGAACGCCTTCCAGGCTAATCCGCGTCGGGCCGCTGTCGACCGCGCGGCAGCCGGGCGGGCGACCCCGCGGGCGGCCGGGCCCGCTGTCGAGCCCGCTGTCGAACCCCGCAGGCTACTGATCGCGCGTCAGCCGGAACAGGGACCTACGGGCCCTCGTGCCGGATGCGAGCGCCATGACATACTCCGGAGCGTGACGACCTCCTCCCGTGCGACCAGGGCCCTGCGGGCCGCGGTGTTCACCGCGCTCGCCGTGCCGATGGCCGCGTTGGGCCAGGTCGTCATCACGGGCCGCCCGCTGCCGCTGTCGCTGGTGGCCTCGGCCGGTGCCGTCGTCTTCCTGGTCGCGGCCGTCCTGGCCGGCGGGGAACGGCGGATGCTGCACATCTCCGGCGTGATGGTGCCGGTCGAGCTGCTGCTCAACACCACGTTCAACCTGGGCCAGGCCGGCTGTTCGCCGGTGCTGGCCGGTCAGGTGCCCGCCCGCGGGGTGAACCTGCTGGTCTGCGGCGGCGGGTCGGTCGACGGCTCGCTGCTGAGCGGCCCGCTGGGCCACGCCGGGCAGTTGGCCCCCGCCGCGACCCAGCTGCTGCTCCTGCTGGTGCACGTGGTGATCGCCCTCGCCGCCTCGGCCTGGCTGCGGATGGGCGACGCCGCCCTGTCCGGCCTGGCCCGGGCGCTGTGCGCGCTGCGCCAGTCGCTGGCCGGCCCGCTGCGCGCCCTGGTCGTCCTGCTGCTCCCCGCGCCGGTGCGTCCGGTGCTGCGGGTGCCGCTGCCGGTGTCGGACCGTGCCCGGCCGCGCCGCGAGGACGTGGTGCTGAGCCCGGCGCCCCGGCGCGGCCCGCCCGCCTTCGCGCCTGCCTGCTGATCACCGTCCCGACCTGATCACCCCCGTACCCGGCCGGACGGCCCCGGTACGCCCGCAGGCAGTGCGCACGACTCCCGCGTTCACCGACCCCGCCGCAGCAGCTGCGGCTTCCCGCGCGCACCCGCGCGCCGCGTACAGGAGTTGACTTCCCCATGGCTCAGGCCCCCAGCAAGCAGCAGGCCAAGCGCATCAGTGCCCGTGAGCGGATCCAGGAGGCGCAGCGCCGCGAGCAGCAGGCCGCCAAGCGCCGTCAGCGGATCGTCGTGACGGTCTCCGCGGTCGTCGTGCTGGCCCTCGCGGGCGGTGTCGCCGTCGCGATCAACTCGGCCTCGGACAAGAACGACAAGTCCTCCGCCGCCGCGTCGGCGCCGCTGGTCGTGCCCGCCAACGCCTCCGGCCCGGACGGCACGGTGATCACCTACGGCAAGGCCGACGCCCCGCACACCATGGAGATCTACGAGGACTTCCGCTGCCCGGTCTGCAAGCACTTCGAGGCGGCCAACGGCGAGACCATCAAGAAGCTCACCGAGGACGGCCGGATCAAGGTGGAGTTCCACCTGGCGGCGTTCCTGGACAAGAACCTCGGCGGCAAGGGCTCGCGCACCGCGCTGGCCGCGGCCGGCGCCGCGCTGAACGAGGGCGTGGACCAGTTCAAGGCGTTCCACGACGTGCTGTACGCCAACCAGCCGGACGAGCGCGAGGACGGCTTCGGCGACGTCGACCACATCCTGAACCTGGCCGGCCAGGTGCCCGGGCTGAAGACGGACGCCTTCGTGAAGGCGGTGACCGACAAGACCTACGCCCCGTGGGCGGCCAAGGTCTCCGACGCGTTCAACGGCAGCGGGGTGACCGGCACTCCGACCGTCAAGGTGGACGGCAAGCAGATCACCCTGTTCGCCGGCAACGCCGTGGTCCCGGCCGAGCAGTTCGCCGCGCAGGTGAAGCAGGCCGCCGGCCTCCAGTAGGCCGCACCCTCCCCGCACCGTACGGCACCACCCGGCCCGGCCGAACTCCCGGCCGGGCCGGCTCCTCCCAGCCAGCCACCGGAGTGTGCTGTCATGACCGCCGCTACCACCGTGCACCCGTCCCGCTCCGCCCCCGACGCCGCCGCCCGGGCCCCGATCGGCGCGAGCCGGGCCTACGCCCTCCTGCTGTTCCTGGGCGGGCTGGTCGGGCTGGCCGCCTCGGCCGTCCTGACCTTCGACAAGCTCCGCATCCTGGAGAACCCCTCCTACGTCCCCAGCTGCAACATCAACCCGATCATCAGCTGCGGTTCGGTGATGCGCACCGAGCAGGCGGAGGTCTTCGGCTTCCCGAACCCGCTGCTCGGGCTGGCCGCCTTCGGCGCGCTGACGGCGATCGGCGCGGGGCTGCTCGCCGGTGCCGGGTACCGGCGCTGGTTCTGGCTGGGCCTGAACGCGGGCACCGCGCTGGGCGTGGTGTTCGCGCACTGGCTGATCTTCCAGGCGCTGTACGACATCGGCGCGCTGTGCCCGTACTGCATGGTGGTGTGGGCCACGGTGGTGGTGCTGTTCTGGTACACGACGCTGCACAACCTGCGCACGGGCGTGATTCCGGCGGGCCCGCGGTCGGGGGTGGTCGTCCGGGAGGCGGCGCGCTACCACTGGGCGCTGCCGGTGCTGTGGGCGGCGGTGATCGCGCTGCTGGTCCTCAACCGGTTCTGGTCCTACTGGAGCACGCTGCTCTGACCGTCCGTCACCCCACGTACCCGTCCGAGTGCAGCAGTGCGGCGGCGCCGGTCCGCCGGGCCTCCAGGGCCGCGGTGAGCCGGCGCGCCGCACCGGGCTGCAGCAGGACGGCCGCCCGGGCCGGGGTGAACCAGCCGTGGTCGGCGACCTCCTCGGCCTGCGCCCGGACCACCGCGCCGTCCGCAACCGTCCCGCCGTCGAACATGAACTGCACGGCGGGGTGGGCGTGTTCGCCCTGGTCGGGGATCGAGTCGCGCCACTCCACGACGAGCAGCCGCAGCGGCCCGGCCAACAGCCCGGTCTCCTCGTACAGTTCGCGGGCCGCGCACTCGGCGGGCCCCTCCCCCCGGTCCATCCCGCCGCCGGGGAACTGCCACTGGTCGCGGTAGCTGGCCTTCAGCAGCAGGACCCGGCCCGCTCCGTCGGTGAGCAGGACGCTGCAGCCGACGTAGGCGCGCACCATCCCGGCGAGCCACTCCTCCTCCGAGAGTGCCCAGGTGTCCGTCATCGCGCCTCCTCCGGCGGGTTCCCGTCCTCGCGGCCACTCTGCCGCGATCGCGGCCCCGGGAAAGCCGGTCGGCCCCTAATCCACCCGAATGAGTGCCGGTGGGGACGCCTGCCCGAACACGGCCCGCCGGAAGGCGTTGCGCAGGTCGGTGAGCTGCTGGATCCCCCGGTCGTAGTGCACCTTGTTGGTGAGCAGCAGGGCCCAGCGGCCGAGCCTGCGGGAGACCCAGAAGCCGGTGCCGGTGAAGCCGTAGTGGACGAAGGTGCCCCCGGCCGGGTCGGTGCCGGGAGCGTGCAGCCAGGACAGGCCGCGGGCGGGGGCGAGGCCGCCGGTGTGCTCGCGCAGCGATTCGTCGATCCACGGCTCGCCCCAGGGCGCCCCGGGCGGCGGGGCGAGCAGCGCGGTGAGGAAGCGGGCCAGGTCGCGGGCGGTGGAGAAGGCCCCGGCGTTGCCGGAGACCCCGCCGAGCAGCCGGGCGGAGGGGTCGTGGACGACGCCGCACAGGTGGGTGCCGGCGCCCGCCTCGTACTCGGTGGGCGCGGTGCGGGCGGCGAGCGCGCCGTCGAGCGGGCCGTACCGGGTGTCGGTCATGCCGAGCGGCCCCCAGACCCAGCGTGCGGCGAGCTCGTCCAGCGGCGCGCCGCCGAGGTCCTCGACCAGGTGGGCGAGCAGGACGGCGGCGCGGTCGGTGTACTCGACGGCCGTGCCCGGAGGGCGGTGCAGCGGGGCGGCGAGCACCCCGGCCCGGATCGCCGCGGGGTCGCGTCCGTAGAGCTGCTCGAAGCGGGTGTACGGGAGCATCCCCGCGGTGTGGGCGAGGAGTTGACGGACCGTCACCTCGCCGGTGGGGTGCCCGGCGGCCGGTGGCCACCAGCGGCCGAGCGGCTCGTCCAGCGGGAGCCGCCCGGATTGCCGCAGCACCCCCGCACAGGGCCAGAGCGCGACGACCTTGGTGAGGCTGGCGAGGTCGTACAGCGTGTCGGGCCCGGGCCGCAGCCGCGCGTACGGCCCCTGCCCGAGCACACCGTGGCTGCCGCCGCCGAGTGTGCCGCCGGCGTCGCCGACGGCCCAGACGGCTCCCGCCCCGACGGTGCGCGCGCCGTCCCCGACCAGCCGGTCCAGCTCCCCGCCGGGCGCGGCCCGGTCGGGGAACCGGCCGGCTCCGGGTACTCGGTGACTCATCCGTCTCCCCCTTCGGGCCGACGGGAGCCTTCCCCGCGCAGCGGTCGCTCAGACCGCCGCGGCCAGCTCCTTGCCGAGGCAGATGCTCTGCGCGTGCTCCTTGTAGATGCCGAACTTCCGGATCGCGTCGTAGCCCTCGGACCGGTACAGCGCGACGGCCTCGGGCTGCTCGGTGCCGGTCTCCAGGATGAAGCGGGTCCGCCCGGCCTCGATCGCGGTCCGCTCCAGGCGGTCCAGCACCGCGCGGGCCAGGCCGCGGCCGCGGGCCGCGGGGATCACGAACATCCGCTTCAGCTCCGCGTCGCCGTCGCGCAGGCCGTCCGGGCCGGCCTGCTTGGCCCGCCAGCCGCCGCAGGCGACCGGACGGCCGTCCAGGTAGGCGATCATGAACAGGCCGGCCGGCGCCTCGAAGTCCTCGGGGCGCATGACGGTCTCGTCCGGGTCGCCGTAGCGGCGCACGTACTCCTGCTGCACCTCGGCCGACAGGGCCTGGGCGTCGGGGTGGGCGTAGCCGGTGATGCGGAACTCGACGGTGCCGGTGTCCCGGGCGGTGCTGGTGCTCATGCCGAAAAGCCTACGATCCCCGCTCAGCGGGCCTCGAACCGGGCGACCAGGTCGTCCTTGCCGAACATCCGGGCGGTGTCCACGGCGCTCGGGGCGCCTGCCTGCGGGTCGGCGCCGCCGGCCAGCAGGACGTCGAGCACGTCCGTGGCGCCCTTGAAGACGGCCCCGGCCAGCGGGGTCTGTCCGTGGTCGTTGGCGCGGTTCGGGTCGGCGCCGTACCGGAGCAGCTCCGCCACCGTCGCGGCGTGGCCGTGGTAGGCGGCGAGCATCACCAGGGTGTCGCCGCGGCCGTTGGTGAGGTCGGCCGGGGCACCGGCGTCCAGGTAGGCGGACAGGGTCTCGGTCTCCCCGGCCCGGGCGGCGTCGAAGAGCTTCCCGGCGAGCGCGATCACCTCGGCGTCGGGGGCGTCGGCGGGCTGCTGGCTGGCGGCGTCGGTCATGGCGGGCGGCCTTTCCGGTCGGGTCGTCGGGCGGTCTCGGGGCTGCGCCCAGGGCACGGTAGCGGCCGGCGCCGGAACGGGCCAGCGGGCGTCCGGAATCCGGATGACGGCCCGCGCCCGCCACGACACACGGCCGCGCGCGTTGCGCAGCCATTCGAGCGAACTTCCCGGACCCCCCGGAAACTTCCCGCCCTCCGCCCGGGAATGCCTCGGCACATCGAATCCCCTCGGCCCCCGGCCCCACCCCGGCCGGGTCGCATACCGCCACCCGGTCACCGGAACGGTATTGGACGGCAGAACCACCCATTTGCACCGTTCCATCATCTATTACTTTTTGTCACGATTGGTGCACTTTCCGTAACACCCCCGCTTGTCCCCCCTTCCTGAGGAGCGGAACGTGATCCTCTCGATTTCCGGCATCGTCCTGTTCGGCACCATCGCCTTTCTCTTCTTCCGCCGGGACGGACTAAAGGTCTCCCACGCCATCGTCTGCGCCCTCTTCGGCTTCTACATCGCGGGCTCCTCGATCGCACCGAGCATCACCGCGGGCGGCGCGAGCCTCGCCAGCCTGCTCAGCGGCATCAAGTTCTGACCGCGTCCAGATCTCCTCCGTACCGGCCCGGGCGCGGATCCCACCGCCCCGGGCCCCGTCGTTGCCCACCCGCGCCACCCCACCCGTCCCACCGTTTGGGGAGTCAAGGAATGCCGCTCCACCGCCACCTCACCAAGGGCCGCGCGATCGCCCGGACCGCCGGGGACCACGCCTCCGACATGTTCGCCCCGCTCTCCGTGATCGGCCGCGGCCTGCGCCACCACGCGGACTGGGCCAAGTCCCGCTGGCAGGCCACCCCCAAGGACCGCCGCGGGCCGACGCTGTTCCTGACCGCCGCCCTGCTGATCGGCGTCTACCTGCTGCCGCACGGCCTGCTGTTCGCCCTGATCACCCTGATGGCCAGCGCCGCCTGGGCCGGCCGGACCCCCAGGGCGACGCCCGCACCGCCCGCCCCGGACGTCGCCGACGTCAAGCTCGCGGCCCTCTACGCGGCGCTCACCCCGTACCTGTGCGGACCCGAGGACGCCAACCCGCTGTACCACTTCGAGGGCAGCCACAAGAACGCCTTCAGCGCGTGGGACTTCGACGGCGAGGGCCGGCTCTCCCGGCTGGAGATGACCTACCCCGCCTACTTCACCGACACCGAGCCCGCCGCCCGGGCCCGGATCGAGCAGGTCGTCCAGGGCAAGGCCGGCCGGGCCCGCGAGTACCGCTTCGACTGGGACGAGGAGTCCAACCGGCTGCGGATCACCGCCCTCGCCCCGCTGGCCGCCGACATCGCCGCCCAGCGCTTCGTGGCGGCCCCCGGCGAGATCGTGCTGGGCTTCACCGACGAGGACGGCACCGCCCGGACCATCCCGGTCGTCCGGGGCGGCACCACCGTCCAGCAGCCGCCGGTGGTCTGGCGCACCGGCCCGCGTTCCGCCGAGCCGCACCTGCTGGTGCTCGGCGTCACCGGCTACGGCACCTCCAGCCTGCTGCGCTCGGTGGCGCTCCAGGCCCTCCCGTACGGCGACCTGGTGGTGGTCGACGGTGCGGGCACCGGCGAGCACGCCTGCCTGGTGAACCGGCCCGGCGTGCACACCGTGGAGACCAGCCTGCACGGCGCGCTGGCCGCCCTGGACTGGGCCGTCGGCGAGACCGAGCGCAGGCTCGCCGCGCTCAACGCCGCCCGGCACGCCGGAACCGCCCCGCCCGAGGACGTCACCCGGCCGCTGTGGCTGCTGCTGGACCACCCGACCGAGCTGAGCGAGCTCGCCCGGGCCGAGGGCCGCCCCGACCCGCAGGACCTCCTGGAGCTCCCGCTGCGGCACGGCCGGGCCGCCCGGGTCACCGTGGTGGTCGCCGACGACCTGGAGGCCCGGGACCGGATCACCGCCACCGTCCGCGCCACCACCCGGGCCCGTGTCGTGCTCGGCCCGGCCGGCCCGGACGAGGGGCGCGAAGCGCTCGGCGCGCCGCTGGACATCGTGCCCGCCGCCCACGCCCCGATCGGGCGCGGCTACGCCCGGATCGGCAACGGCGCCCCGCTCCGGCTCCAGGTGCCCGCCACCGTCGATCCGCTGGACGACGAGGCCCCGGCCGCGCTGCGGGACGCGGTGATCGCCCTGTTGCCGCACCGGGACACCCGCACCGAGGCGGCCGCCGCCGAGCCGCCCCGCCCGGATCGCCCGCCGGTGGTACCCGCGGCCGATCCGGCCCGTCCGGTCGACCTGGCCAAGGGCGAGCCGATGATCCGTTCACGGCCGATCTCCTGACGGCCCGGCCGGGCCGCCTCCCCCGGCCGGTTCCCGGCTCCCGGCAGGGGTCGGCGCCCGGCGCCGAATCCCCTCCCGGTACGCTCGTCACAGAAAGTCCGCACGATCACCAGATGTGAAATAGGTGACACCTGGGGTGATATCACCGGCCAGATGTGACAAATCGGGCGCGGGTGGGTACAAACAGGGGCGGCACTACAAGACGACGCATGTCCCGGGACGGGAATCTTCGTCGGAAGCCGAGCGTTGACCGAACGACGAAGAACAGCGACCACTAGTCCTGTGGGCCATAAGCCCGGGAGGCACGATTCATGAGCGAGCGAGCTCTCCGCGGCACGCGACTCGGGGCCACTAGCTACGAGACCGACCGTGGTATCGATCTGGCTCCCCGCCAGACCGTCGAGTACGCATGTCAGAACGGACACCGTTTCGAGGTTCCTTTCTCGGTCGAGGCGGAGATCCCCGCGACCTGGGAATGCCGCTTCTGTGGCCAGGAGGCAGCACTTCTCGACGGCGACGAGCCGGAGGAGAAGAAGATCAAGCCGACGCGCACCCATTGGGACATGCTGATGGAGCGCCGGACGCGCGAGGAGTTGGAGGAGGTGCTGGCCGAACGGCTGGCCGTGCTCCGCTCCGGTGGGATGAACCTCGCGGTGCACCCGCGAGACACCCGTAAGAGCGCCTGACACCTCGCTCCCGCCCCGAGCGGGAGGACGCGAAAAGGGACCCTGGTCACCAGGGTCCCTTTCGCGTTGTCCGGCGCCGCGCCCGCCTTCCCCGCACCGTCCGCTGGACCGTGCCGTGCGCGCGAGGAGCCCCCCGGGGGCGGGTTCTCCGCGCCCCCGGGGGGCTCCCGTCGGAACGGGCGGGTCAGCCGGCGATCGGCGGGCGGTAGGTGGTGTCCGGGCCCTGTGGGCCGGCCTCCGGGTCCACGACCTCGCCCTGGATCACCTTGCCGTCCGGGCGGTGGATGCGCAGCTGCTCCTGCAGCCGCATCGCGTCCGCGAACGGGTCGGCGCCGGCCACGGAGGCGCTGCGCAGCGCCTTGTCCGCGACCCGGCGGCCCAGCACCCGCCACAGGGCCCGGGTGGGCGGGAGGAGCAGGGTCAGGGCCAGCAGGTCGGACAGGAAGCCGGGGACGATCAGCAGCAGGCCGCCCAGCACGGTCATGCTGGTGCCGGTCTGCGGCTGCTGGGACTGCGGGTTCTTGCTCTGCTCGATCGCCGCCGACAGCGCCTTCAGCCCGGCCCGCTTGATCAGCGAGCCGCCGATCAGGGCGCCCGCGACGAGCAGCAGCACGACGGTGAAGCCGCCCAGCCAGGAGCCGACCTGGACCAGCAGCCAGATCTCCAGCACCAGCCAGGCGGTGATCAGCAGCGGCAGCACCCGGCGGAGCCTGCTGCGCGGGGCCGGACGGGTGGGGGTAGCTTGCTGGGTCACGGTACGAATCCACTCCAAGCGGTGCTCTGCGCGCCGCACGGGAGGTCCGGGCCGGCTACGGCACCACCTGCTCCAACGACTCCCGCGCCGCCGGTGTTCCGGCGGCCGGGCTCGGGTGCCGCGCCCTACGCCTTCCGGCGCCGTCCGACCAGCAGGGCCGCGCCGCAGGCCAGCAGGCCGCCGACGGCCAGCGTCCACTCCGGGGCGGCGCCGACCCGGTCGGCGACGGTGGTGCCGTCGCGCAGCGGGACGGTCGCCGACAGCTCGGCCGCGGTGAGCTCCTCGGTGCGCTGCTGGACGCTGCCGTCCGGGGCGATCACCGCGCTGATGCCGCTGGTGGCGGCGATCAGCACCGCCCGGCCGTGCTCGACGGCCCGCAGCCGGCTCATCGCCAGCTGCTGCTCGGGCTGCCCGGTCTTCGCGTAGGTCGCGTTGTTGGTCTGGACGACCAGGACCCGGGCGCCGCTGTCCACGGTGTCGCGGACGATCTCGTCGTACGCGACCTCGAAGCAGATCACGTCGCCGATCCTGGCCGGGCCGAGCTGCATCACGCCGTTGTGGTCGCCGGGGTAGAAGTCCCGGGCGACCCGCTGGAGGCGGGTGATCACCGTCATCAGCTGGGCGCGGAAGGGCACGTACTCGCCGAACGGGACGGGGTGCTGCTTGGTGTAGGAGGCGCCGGGGCCGGTGACCGGGTCCCAGACGATGCCCTCGTTCTGGACGTGCTGCGCGTCCGGGCCGTCCACCAGGGTGCCGACCAGGGTCGGCACCCCGACCGCCTTGACCGCCTGGTCGATCCGCTGGCGGGCCAGCGGATCGCTGAACGGGTCGAGGTCGGAGGAGTTCTCCGGCCAGATCACGATGTCGGGGCGCTCGACCTTGCCGGCCCTGATGTCGGCGGCGAGCCGCTCGGTGGCCGAGGCGTGGTTGTTGAGGACCATCATCGGGCGGCCCAGGAAGTCCATGCCCGGGTTGGGCACGTTGCCCTGGACGATGGCGACCTTGACGGTGTCGTCGGCGACCGTGGGCACCGGGACGAGGTAGCCGGCCAGCAGCGCGGCCACCGCGCCGAGCGCCGCCAGCGCGGCCGCCCTCGGGGCCCTGCCGGGCCCGCGCACCCGCAGCGCGGCCCAGCCCAGCAGGGCGCCGCAGAGGGCGACCGCGAAGGTCACCAGCGGTGCGCCGCCCAGCGCGGCCAGCGGGGTGAACGGGCTGGCGGTGTTGGCGAAGGCGAGCCGGCCCCAGGGGAAGCCGCCGAGCGGCAGCCGGTCGCGGGCCCACTCCTGGGTGACCCACAGGCAGGCCGCCCAGAGCGGCCACCCCGGCAGCCGGGAGGTGACGGCCAGGGCGCCGCCCAGCAGGGCCAGGAACAGCGCCTCCACGACGGACAGGCCGATCGTGGCGTCCCAGCCGACCACCCGCAGCCAGCTGAGCAGCATCAGGAAGAACGGCAGGCCGAACGCGAAGCCGGTCCACAGGCCCTGGCGGAAGGTGCGGCCCCGGGTCAGCGGCGAGAGCGCGGCGACGCCGAGCAGCGACAGCGGCCACAGGTCGTACGGCGGGAAGGCGAGGGCCAGCAGCAGGCCGGCCAGGACGGCGAGGCCGGTGCGGGGGAGCCCGGCGCGGATCCTGGCGAGCGCGCGGGCTCCGCGGCTCGGTCGGGGCGCCGGCTCCTGCGGCTCGGGTACGGCCTCGGGCCGTTCCTGGGTGACGGGAGTGGCCACCGGCGCACCATCTTCCTGGGGCTTGCTGTTCGGACGCTGTGCGAAGAAGGTACCCCGGAACGTCGGTGGCCCGTGAGGTGAGGGTGACGGCGGGGTCAGCGCGGGGCGTAGCGGAAATCCCGCAACGGCCAGTGCCCGGTGAGCCAGTCGGAGACGGCGCGGTGCAGCGGCTCGTCCAGGTGGGCGCGGTCGGCCCGGACCCAGGAGCTGACCGAGACCACCGAGGGGTCCTCGCGGTCCGGGTAGATGTAGACGCAGCCGATCACCTCGTCGCGGTCCGGCTCCAGGACGGTGTAGGTGAAGCCGGTGCGGGCCTCGAAGTCGGCGGCGTGGCGGCGCAGGTCGTCGAGGTTGCGCTCCGGGGGCATTCCGTCGGCGGGCGGCCAGCCGCGGCCGGCCCAGCCGGGGGTGGCGCGGATGTGGTCGATGCTGCTCGTCCAGGCGGCGTGGTCGGAGGCGTTGTGCCGCTCGCCCAGGGGCTCCAGTCGGAACTCCGGGGCGAGCAGCTCGCGCGGGACGGTGAAGTCGGCGGGCACCGGTTCGATCATGCCGCTCAACCTAGGCGGTGCCCGCCCGACGTTCCACGGGGTTTACCGCTGGTGCACCGTGCGGCCGCGGACCACGGTGCGCAGGCAGGTCGGCAGCGGGTGGCCCGGGGTGAGGTCGGGCAGCCCGGGGGTGCCGGAGCGCGGGTCGGTGGACCAGCCCGCCACCCGGGAGTCGGGGGCCTGGACGACCAGCTCGCCGGCCGCCCAGATCGCGTAGCTGGCGACGGCGCCGGGGACGAGCACGCCGTCCTGGTCGCGGCCGATCGCGCGCCAGCCGCCGCGGGTGTGGGCGGTGAAGGCCGCGCGGACCGAGATCCGGTGCTCCGGGGTCCGGTGGAAGGCGGCCGCGCGGACGGTGCCCCAGGGGTCGAGCGGGGTGACCGGGGCGTCCGAGCCGAAGGCCAGCGGGACACCGGCCCGCAGCAGCGCGGCGAAGGGGTTGAGGGCGGCCGCCCGCTCGGCGCCCAGGCGCTGCACGTACATGCCCTCCGGGCCGCCCCAGGCGGCGTCGAAGGCGGGCTGGACGGAGGCGGTCAGGCCGAGTTCGGCGAAGGCGGCGACGGCCTTGTCGTCCAGGGCCTCGGCGTGCTCGACGCGGTGGCGCAGGGCCTTGACCCGGGCGGCGCCGACCCGGGCACCGGCCTCCCGGACGCCGTCGAGGACCGCCGTGATCGCCGCGTCGCCGATGGCGTGGAACCCGGCCTGGATCCCGGCCTCGGTGCAGGCGGCGACGTGGTCGGCGACCTGCTCGGCGGTCAGGTAGGCGGTGCCGGTGTGCTCCGCGTCGTCATACGGGGCGTGCAGGCAGGCGGTGTGCGAGCCGAGCGCGCCGTCCACGAAGAGGTCGCCTCCGGCGCCCACCGCACCGAGCCTGCGAGCGGTCTCGACACCGCCCAACTCGCCCCAGTAGCCGAAGACTTCGGGCCCCTCGCCCTCGGCGGCCAGGGCCAGCAGGGCGGCCAGGTCGGCCTCCGAGGAGATCTCCGGGCCGGCGCACTCGTGCAGGGCGCCGATGCCGAGTTCGGCGGCGCGGGCCAGGGTGGCGCGCTGGGCCCGGCGGCGCTGCTCGGGGGTGAGGCGGGCCAGCGCGGTCTGCCGCACGGCGTGGTGGGCGTTCTTGGTGAGCGGGCCCTCGGGGTCGAAGCCGGGCGCCTCGGCCAGGCCCTCGGTGAGGGTGCGCAGCGCGGTGGTGGCGAGCGCGGAGTGCACGTCGGTGCGGGAGAGGTAGAGCGCGGCGCCACGGGCGGCGGCGTCGAGTTCGGCGAGCGTGGGCGGGCGGCCCTCGGGCCAGCCGGTCTCGTCCCAGCCGTGGCCGATCAGCACCCCGCCGGGCTCGGGCCGGGCGTCGACGAAGGCGGTGACGGCGGCCAGGGCGGCGGCCAGCGAGGGGCTGCCGGTGAGGTCGAGGCCGGTGAGCGCCAGGCCGGTGGCGGTGGCGTGCACGTGGGCGTCCACGAAGGCGGGGGTGACCAGGGCGCCGTCCAGCTCGACGATCTCGTCGACGGTCGCGGCGTACGCCTCGGCGGCGCCGTCGCTGCCGACCCAGGCGACGTGCCCGCCTTCCACGAGCATCGCGGTGGCGAAGGGGTCGGCGGGGCTGTAGACGGCGCCGCCGCGCAGCAGGACGGTCCGGGAGGTGCGTTCGGTCATGCCGCCAAGTCTGCACCCCGCCGGTTCGCGGTCAGAGCTTCGGGGGGCGTGCCTCGTACGGGGTGGACAGGACGACGGTGGTGCGGGTGGAGACACCGGCGGCGCTGCGGATGCGCGCGAGCAGGTCCTCCAGGTCGCCGGGGGCGCCGACGCGGACCTTGAGGATGTAGTTCTCGTCGCCGGCGACGCTGTGGCAGGCCTCGATCTCGGGCAGGCCGGCCAGCCGCTCGGGGGTGTCGTCCGGGGCGCTCGGGTCGAAGGGTTTGACCGAGATGAACGCGGTCAGCGCCAGGTCGACGGAGTCGGGGTCGATGATCGCGGTGTAGCCGCGGATCACCCCGCGCTGTTCGAGGCGGCGCACCCGCTGGTGCACCGCCGAGGTGGACAGGCCGGTGGCCTTGCCCAGGTCCGTGTAGCTCATCCGGCCGTCTTCGAGGAGCAGCTGGACGATGCGTTGGTCGAGATCCTCCACAGTGCGCAAACCTACCCGGTCGGGAGCACGGGGGGCGCACGCGGTGGCACAGGACGGGTTCGCAGGTGCCGGGCGGGCACATGCCGGGCGAATGTGGCATCCGGTGTGGCCAAGGACACACCCGGTGCATCACGGTGCACGGGACCGCAGGATTATGAGTCCGGATCACAGGGAAGTGCTGGTTGTGGCCCTGGACGACCACGCCGGGCCCGATCCTAGGGGGATCCTCATGCCTGCTACCGACCAGCGTGTGCTGGGCTCCGACGAGACCGACGATATGGCCGACCGCGAGGACCTCGCGGTCGGCCACCTGCCGGGCACCGACCCCGGCGAGGCGGAGACCTGGGACATCTTCCGGGTCGACTGCCCCGAGTGCCGCCGCCCGATCGCCCTGGTGGCGGACGAGGAGCGGCTGCCGCAACACGCGCTGCTGCCGACCGCCTGGAACCCCTTCTCCCCCGCGATCTGCCCGGGTTCGGGCACGCCGACGGACGACCTGGTCGAGGTCGAGGCCCAGGAGGACGCCGAACCGGCCGGCTTCGACGCGCTGTTCAAGCTTCCGAGCGGGCTGGACTGGCGCACCCAGCCGTTCTCGCACGCCGTCGCGCACTGCCCGGTACGGCTCGCCGCGGTCCCCGAGGCCGCCCCGGTGGCGCCCGCCGTCCCGGCCGTCGCGGCGCTGCGGGCCGCCATCCCGGAGCAGCGCCGCCGTCGTCCGGCGCTGACCGGCCGCACCGCCAAGGCGAGCTGACGCTCCGCCGGGAACGCCTCCGGCCGCCACTCCGCACCCTGGAGTGACGGCCGGAGGCCGTACGGGGGGATCGGGGCGGTCCGGCGGCTCCCCCGCCGGACGGCCCCCGGGCGTCAGCCCTTGGTGAGGTGGCGGCCGATCACCAGGCGCTGGATCTGGTTGGTGCCCTCGACGATCTGCAGCACCTTGGCCTCGCGCATGTAGCGCTCGGCCGGGAAGTCCTGGGTGTAGCCGTAGCCGCCGAGCACCTGGACGGCGTCGGTGGTCACCCGCATCACCGCGTCGGTGCAGAACAGTTTCGCCATCGCCGCCTCCTTGGAGAACGGCCGGCCGGCGTCCCGCAGCCGGGCGGCGGACAGGTAGAGCGAACGCCCGGCCTCGATCTGGGTGGCCATGTCGGCGAGCATGAAGGACAGGCCCTGGAACTCGGCGATCGGGCGGCCGAACTGGCGCCGGGTGCGGGCGTAGTCGACCGCGAGGTCGAGCGCGGCCTGGGCCACGCCTATCGCGCAGGCGGCGATGCCGAGGCGGCCGGAGTCCAGCGCGGCGAGCGCGATCTGGAAGCCCTGCCCCTCCTCGCCGATCAGCCGCTCGCGCGGGACGCGCGCGCCGTCGAAGTGCAGCTGCGCGGTCGGCGAGGAGCGCATGCCCATCTTGTGCTCCGACGGGGCCGCGGACAGGCCCTGCTGGGTGCCGGGGACCAGCAGGCAGCTGATGCCCTTGGGTCCGTCGACGCCGGTGCGCACCAGGGCGCTGTAGAAGTCGGCCTGGCCGCCGTGGGTGATCCAGGCCTTGGTGCCGTTCACCACGTACGCCTCGCCGTCGAGGTCGGCGCGGGTGCGCAGCGCGGCCGCGTCCGAGCCGGACTGCGGCTCGGAGAGGCAGTAGGCGCCGAGCTGCTCGCCGGAGAGCATGGCGGGCAGCCACGCGTCGCGCTGCTCGTCGGTGCCGAAGGTGGCCAGCGCGTGGCAGGAGAGGGTGTGCACGCTGACGCCGAGGCCGATGGCCAGCCAGCCGGCCGCGAGCTCCTCCAGCACCTGCAGGTACACCTCGTAGGGCTGTTCGCCGCCGCCGTACTTCTCGTCGTACGGGAGGGAGAGCAGGCCGGCCTCGCCGAGGGTGCGGAAGACGTCGCGCGGGAAGCGGTCGGCGGCCTCGTCCTCCGCCGCACGCGGCTGGAGCTCGCGCTGGACCAGGTCACGGGTGAGGCTCAGCAGCTCGCGGGCCTCCTCGCTCGGCAGCTGGCGCTCCACGGCTTTCACAGGGGAGGGGGTCATGGCGGTGGTCGCCTCCTCGATCGGGCGCCGGACCGAGGTGTCGGCTGACCCGGCGGGGTGCGGCTTGTCGGACCGACCGGCACCGGGTTGCGGTGAACGGCCGTTCACAGTCGTGGCGAAGGCGAGTATGCCCGAAACCCGCGCTGCCGTCACGACCTGCACAGATGAACTGTCCGCAGTGGCGGGCTACGGCACCGTAGGGTTGACGTTGTGGCTGCATCCGAACCCTTCCCGCCCCCGCTCCGGCCCGCTCCGGACGACCTGCCGGCCGCGCTCGCGGCGGAGCTGCGCGCACTGCCGCCCTCCTGCGGGCCGGTGCGGCTGGTCGCGGTGGACGGGCACGCGGGGTCCGGCAAGACCACCTTCGCCGGCCGGCTGGCGGCGGCGCTCGGCGGGGCCCCGGTGGTCCACCTCGACGACCTGGCCACCCACCGCGAGCCGTTCGGGTGGACCGGACGGCTGCGCGGGCAGGTGCTGGAGCCGCTGGCGGCCGGGCGGGACGCCGAGTACCGGGTGTACGACTGGACGCTGCGCCGCTTCGCCGGCACGGCCGCGGTGCCGGCCGCCCCGGTGGTGCTGGTCGAGGGGGTCGGCGCGGGCCGGCGGGCGGTGCGGCCGTGGCTGGCCCGGGTGATCTGGATGGAGCTGGACGCCGCTTCGGCCCGGCGGCGCGGGGAGGAGCGGGACGGTCCGGAACTGGCCGAGTTCTGGGCGGGCTGGGCCCGGGCCGAATCGGCGCATTTCGCCGCCGATCCGAGCCGTCCGTACGCCGCGACGCGGGTCGACGGGGTGACCGGCCGGATCGCCCCGGGCACCGTCGGTGAAACTTCAACCATCGCCTTGACCTGCGACATCACCAGGATCTAGGTTCTCCTCAGCCGCCGGAACGAAAGCTTCCGGTTGCCTCGGACCCGGCGCCCCCGGCTTGTTCCCCCGTGAGCCGGGGACGCCGTCCGGTCCCCTTCCGAAACTCGCTCCCCGGCAGCCCGTTTCTTCGCCCGGCCGCTCAACGGCCGCTCGCGCGATCGCATTTGACCCCGTTCGGCACCCTTCCGGATCAGCGCCGCGCCGGTACGATTCCTGGCAGGCGCAGATGCGCCGCAAGGGGGTCGACGACCACCGGCCAGGCTAGGCGCAGGCAACCCGCCGGCCGAGCCCCGGGCCGCACCGCGGGGGGCGTGAGTGACGACGGTGGACAGTTCCGACAGCACGGCGGGCGGGCCCGACCGGCTCGCCGACCGCGCCTGGCTGCGCGCCATGGACGCCTACACGGCCGGTGCGTACACCCGGGCCGAGGAGGAGTTCCGGGCCGCCGTCCGACTGGACCCGGGCATGGCCGACGCCTGGCTCGGACTGCACGCGCTGCGCAGCGACACCTCGGCCGCGCTGCTGGCCATGTACCGCCACCAGAAACGGTTCGGCGAACAGCGGCGGCTGCACCGACGGCCGCTCAGTTCCTGGTACTGGCTGGGCTGGTGGGTGCAGCCGGTACTGGAGGACGCCCGCGACCTCGCGCTGGCGCACGCCTCGCACTGGCTGGACGGCCGCCACCTGGCCGAGCTGGACCGGGCGCTGGAACAGTGCCCGGCGCCCGGCGAGGACCCCTGCGCCCGCTTCCTGTACGCCTGCCGGTCCTACCTGCTCAAGGATTGGGAGCAACTGATCAGGGACACCGACCGCCTGCTGGACGACCCGCTGCTCGGCATCGAGGCCGGACTGTTCGCCGGCATGGCGCGGGTGCGCCTCGACATGTGCGCCCAGGCGCAGGCGCCGCTGGCCGTCTCGCTGGCCCGCTGCCGCTCCGAACAGCCCCAGCGCAAAGAGCTGCGGTACTGGCTGGCCCGGGCGTACGAGGGCGCCGGACGCAGCGCCGCGGCGCTGCCGCTCTACCGGGCGGTGCACCGGGCGGACCCGGCGTTCATGGACACCGCGACCCGGCTGACGGCCATCGCGGCCGACGACGCGCTCGCGGACGGACTCACGGACGGATTCGCGGACGGACTCGCGGACGGACTGCCGGCCGGCGGGCGCCGGGGAGCGGCCGACGCCGCCCTACCGGGTGCTCCCGGCTTCGACGCCGAGTACCCGGACGAGGCCGGTTACGCGGGATTACCCGGGTACGGCGAGGAGTTCGGGGACGCGGGCCGGCCGAGCGGGCCGACCGTCTCCGGCGACGGGGTGTCGACCGGCGCCCTGTCCGGCGGCTTCCCGTCGGGCGGCGGGCCCTCGGTGGACGCCGGGCTGGTGGACGCCGGGCTGGTGGACGTGCCCCCGGCGGACGGCGCCCTGACCGCCGGCGGCGCCCTGCTGGACGGCGGTGCGGCCGACGGCGCCGCGCAGGCCGCCGGGGAACGCTCCGGCTCCGGCGCGCCGCCGGCCTCCGCCGCACCCCCGCCGCTGCCCGCCCTCGGCCGGGCGCAGCCCCGGACCGCCGCCGTGCCCGAGCCCCGGTCCGCCGGCGACGAGCGGGAGCTGGACGCGGCCCTGGCCGAACTCTCGCTGATGGTCGGCCTGGAGCCGGTCAAGCGCCAGGTGCGGGCGCTGTCCGCGCAGTTGAGAATGTCCCGGCTGCGGGCCGAGCAGGGCCTGCCCGTCCAGCCGCCGAAGCGCCACTTCGTCTTCTCCGGCCCCTCGGGCACCGGGAAGACCACCGTGGCCCGCATCCTCGGCCGGGTCTTCCACGCCCTCGGCCTGCTCTCCGGGGACCACCTGGTGGAGGCCCAACGCGCCGACCTGGTGGGCGAGTTCCTCGGCCAGACCGCCGTGAAGGCGAACGAGCTGATCGACTCCGCACTGGACGGCGTGCTCTTCATCGACGAGGCGTACAGCCTCTCCAACTCCGGCTACACCAAGGGCGACGCGTACGGCGACGAGGCGCTCCAGGTACTGCTCAAGCGTGCCGAGGACAACCGCGACCGGCTGGTGGTGATCCTGGCCGGCTACCCCGAGGGCATGAACCGGCTGCTCGCCACCAACCCCGGCCTCAACTCCCGTTTCACCACCCGGGTCGACTTCCCCAGCTACCGCCCCAGCGAACTGACCGCGATCGGCGCCTCGCTGGCCGGCCGGGACGGCGACGGCTGGGACGAGGACGCCGCCGAGGAGCTGGCCAGCATCTGCACCCACGTGGTCCGCGAGGGCTGGATCGACGAGCTGGGCAACGGCCGGTTCATCCGCACCCTGTACGAGAAGTCCTGCGCCTACCGGGACCTGCGGCTGTCGCTGCTGCGCGAGCCGCCGGGCCGGGAGGACCTGGCCACCCTGCGGCTGCCGGACCTGGTCCAGGCGTACGGGGAGCTGATCGACGGCCGGAGCTGACCGGCGGGCGACGGCCGGAGCCGACCGGCGGGCGGAAGCCGGCACCCGCCCGCCCGGGGACCGGCCCGCCCACCCGTTCAGCCGTTGAGGAGCGCCGCCTCCCGCTCCCGGTCCAGCCCCACCGTGACCCGGTCGGACCGCCGCGGCGCACTGCCGCCGATCGACCGCAGCCAGGCCCAGGTGTCCGCCACGGTCTCGGCGACCGGGCGGCAGCGCAGCCCCGCGCCGAGCGCGCGCTCGACCGAGCCGGTGTGCAGGAAGTCGTACAGCTCGCCGGGCGCCAGCCAGATCGGCAGCTCGGTCCACGGCTCGACGCCCGCCGCGAGGATCCGCTCCGGGTCCGTCCAGCACAGCTCGGCGTCCGAGCCGGTGGCCCGTACGCAGGCCTCCAGCAGCTCGCCCATGGTGGCGTGGCCGGACGGGCCGACCAGGTTGTACGGGCCGGCGAGGCGGGCCGCCGCGGCGTCCAGGGTCCAGGCCGCGAGGTCGCGGACGTCGATGTACTGCAGGGCCAGCCCGCGCGACCCCGGGGCGAGCACCGGGCCGCCCTCGGCGATCCGGTTGAGCCACCACGGCAGCCGGCCGATGTTCTCGTGCGGGCCGAGGATCAGCCCGGCCCGGGCCAGCAGCGCCCGCCCGCCGAACTCCGCCTCCAGCGCCAGTTCGGCGCCGCGCTTGGCCTCGGCGTAGGGCACCTCGCCGGTGAGGTCCGGGGAGGAGGCGACCACCGGCGCGGCCTCGCCGGCCCCGGCCCGCAGCGGGTAGTCGTACACCGACCGGCTGGAGACGTACGCGTAGTGGCCGACCCGGCCGTTCAGGAGGCGGGCGCTGTCGCGCACCGCCGCGGGGGCCCAGGACCAGGTGTCCACCACGGCGTCCCACTCCCCGGTGCCGAGCGCCGCGAGGCCGCCCTCGGCGGTGCGGTCGCCCAGCAGTGTCCGGACGCCTTCGGGCGCCGGCCGCGTGCCGCGGTTGAGGGCCATCACCTCCCATCCCCTGGCCAGCGCCTCTTCGGCGACGACCCGTCCGACGAACTCGGTTCCACCCAGCAGGAGAAGTCTCATGCCGACCACCCTGCTCCCAGGGTGGCCGGCATGGAACGGCTGCATGCTCTGGGCGAAATCGCCGGGAGCGAACACGCCGTCAGCGGGGCCCGGACCTGCCGGGCCGGCGTCAGGCCGTGGCGCGGTGGTCCGGGTCGTGCACCTCGCCGACCAGCTCCTCCAGCACGTCCTCCAGCATGACCACGCCGAGCGTGCGCCCGTCCTGGTCCAGCACGGCGGCCAGGTGGCAGGTGGCCCGGCGCATCGCGCCGAGGGCGTCGTCCAGCGGGAGGCTGCCGCGCAGCACCGTGATCGGCCGCCACAGGCGGGCCGGGACGGGCGCCGAGGCGTCCTCCACGTCGAGGACGTCCTTGAGGTGGATGTAGCCGAGGTAGCCGTGGCCGGCCGGGTCGCCGTCGGTGACCGGGAAGCGCGAGAAGCCGGTGCGCAGCGCCAGCTCCTCGACCTCGGCGGCGGTCGCCTTGGTGTCCACGGTGACCAGCTGCTCGGGCTTGAGCAGCACCTCGGTGACCGGGCGGTGGCCCAGCTCCAGCGCGTCCTCCAGGCGCTCCTGGCGGCCCTCGTCGAGCAGCCCGGCGTCCCGGGAGTCCGCCAGCAGGTACATCAGCTGCTCGGTGGTGAAGACCGACTCGACCTCGTCCTTGGCGTCCACCCGGAACAGCTTGAGGATGCCGTTGGCGAGGGCGTTCAGCACCCGGATCACCGGGGCGAGCCAGCGGGCCAACCGGTCCAGCGGCGGGCCGAGCCAGAGCGCGGCCCGCTCCGGGCCGGCCATGGCCATGTTCTTCGGCACCATCTCGCCCATCACCATGTGCAGGAAGACCACCACGGCGAGCGAGATCCCGTACGAGAGCGGGTGCATCAGCGTGGACGGGACGCCGATCGCGTGGAACGGGCCCTCCAGCAGGGAGGCGATGGTCGGCTCGGCGAGGGCGCCGAGGCCCAGCGAGCAGACGGTGATGCCGAGCTGGGCGGCGGCCAGCATCGCGGAGACGTTGGACAGCGCGTGCAGCACGGTGCGGGCGCGCTTGTGCCCGGCCTCGGCGAGCGGTTCGATCTGGCTGCGGCGCACCGACACCACGGCGAACTCGGCGCCGACGAAGAAGGCGTTGCCGAGCAGGAGCAGCAGCGCGACGGCCAGTTGCAGGGCGGTCATCGGCCCTCCTCCCGGTCCTCGTCGAACTGCGCGGGCGCGGTGGTGCGCTCCACCCGGACCTCGGTGGTGCGGTGGCGGTCGACACCGGTGACGGTGAAGCGCCAGCCGGGCAGCTCGGCCTGCTCGCCCACCTCGGGGAGCTTGCCGAGCAGGTCGGAGACCAGACCGGCCAGGGTCTCGTACGGGCCGTCCGGGGCGTTCAGGCCGATCCGCTCCAGCTGGTCGATCCGGGCGCGGCCGTCGGCCTCCCAGACCGGCAGGCCGTTGACCGGCGGCAGAGGGAGCAGCTCGGGGTGGTCGTCCGGGTCGTGCTCGTCCTGCACCTCGCCGACGATCTCCTCGACGATGTCCTCGACGGTGACGACGCCGGCGGTGCCGCCGTACTCGTCGACCACGATGGCCATCGGCTGGAGGCGGCGCAGCTGGTCGAGCAGCCGCTCGGCGGGCAGCGTCTCGGGCACCAGCAGCGGCGGCGAGGCCAGCTCGCCGACCCGCACCAGGCCGCGCCGGGCGGCCGGGACGGCCAGGGCGTCCTTGAGCGTGACGGTGCCGGTGACCTCGTCCAGGCTGTCGGTGTAGACCGGGAAGCGGGACAGGCCGGTGGCCCGGGTCAGGTTGATGACGTCGGAGGCGGTGGCGTCGCGCTGGAGCGCGGCCACGTCGACGCGCGGGGTCATCACGGACTCCGCGGTCAGCTCGCGCAGGCCCAGGGTCCGGACGAACAGGGTCGCCGACTCCTCGTCTATGGCGCCGGCCCTGGCCGAGTGGCGGGCCAGCGAGACCAGCTCGTCCGGGGTGCGGGCGTGCGCCAGCTCCTCCTGCGGCTCGATGCCGAAGGCCCGGACGGTGCGGTCGGCGGCGCCGTTCAGGAAGCTGATCAGCGGGCGGCAGGCGAAGGAGAAGGCCATGTGCGGGGCGGCGACCGCGCGGGCCACCTGGAGCGGGCGGGAGATCGCCCAGTTCTTCGGCACCAGCTCGCCGATCACCATCTGCACGACGGTGGCCAGCACCATGCCGACGATCACGGAGACGCCGCGGGCGGCCGAGTCGGGCACGCCGATGGCGGACATCACGGGTGCGAGCAGGGTGGACAGCGCCGGCTCGGCGAGCATGCCGACCACCAGCGAGGTGACGGTGATGCCGAGCTGGGCACCGGAGAGTTCGAACGAGAGGTGCCGCAGGGCCCCGGCGACACGGCGGGACTTGGCGTCGCCCGCCTCGGCGGACCGGTCGACCTCCCCGCGCTCCACGGTCACGAAGGCGAACTCGGCGGCCACGAAGAGGCCGTTGGCGAGGATCAGGAGAACGGCCGCGAGCAACAGCAGCCAAGCGGTGATCACAGTGCCGCCTGCCTTCCGGGGTCGGGAAGCGAGGCGGCGCAGGTACTACCGGACGGATCGTCCATCGAGGGGGAGTGTCACTCCTCTGGTCGGGTTCGGGCACTCGATTTCGGGCAGGGCGAAGTTTGCCCTACTTTTACCAGCGTAGACCATACCCGGATGGGGGTAAGGAGCCTGTTCGGCCCACCGGGAACGGAGAACCCCTGGTG
>NZ_JBIVVI010000006.1:0-23790 GCF_044757675.1 Kitasatospora sp. NPDC091257 | reverse complement strand
CCTTCCAGACGGTCAGGGCGATCGCGCTGAACAGCAGCAGCCAGCGATCGGTCAGGAAGGCGACTGCTCGCGGGGCGCGCCGCGGTGGTGGTCGCCTACACGGCCGCGATGTGCATGAACGGCCTGGACTCGACGATCGTCAACCCGGCGCTGTTCAGCATCGCCGAGGACTTCGGCCGGCCCGTCTCGGCGGCCAACGCCGTGGAGACCGCCTTCCTGGTCGGCCTCGCCCTCGGCCTGCCGGTGGCCGGCTGGCTCGGCGACCGGTACGGCGTCAAGCGGGTCTTCCTCGGTGCGCTCGCCGCCTTCACGCTCGCCTCCGCGCTCTGCGCGGCGGCACCCGGTCTGGGTACGCTGTCGGCGGCCCGGGCGGTTCAGGGCGTGGCCGGCGGGCTACTCACCCCGGTCGGGATGACCCTGCTGTTCCGGGCCTTCGCCCCGCACGAGCGGGCGGGCCTGGGCCGCATCCTGATCGTCCCGACCGCGCTGATGCCCGCCCTCGGGCCGCCGCTCGGCGGCTTCCTCACCGAACACCTCTCCTGGCACTGGCTGTTCCTGGTCAACGTGCCGATCGGGGTCGCCGCCGTGATCATCGGGCTGATCGGCCTGCGCGGCGAACAGGAGCCCCCGGCCGGCCGCTTCGACACCACCGGCTTCCTGCTCGCCACGCCCGGCCTCGGCCTGCTGACCTACGCCCTCGGCTTCGGCCCGGCGCACGGCTGGACCTCCCCGGGCGTGGCCCTCGGCGGACTGCTCGGCCTGGCCCTGCTGGGGGCGGCCGTACGGCACCAACTCCGCTCCCCCGAACCGCTGGTGGACCTGCGGCTGCTCGCCGACCGCACCTTCGGCGCGGCGAGCTGGCTCGCCCTGCTGACCTCGGCCGGGCTGATGGGCGCGCTGTTCGTGCTGCCGCTGCTCTACCAGGCGGCGCGCGGCGCCACCGCCCTGGACGCCGGGCTGAGCGTCTTCCCGGAGGCGATCGGCCTGATGGCCGCCTCGCAGGTGGTCGACCGCCTGCTGCCCCGGCTCGGTCCGCGCCGGCTCGCCCTGCCAGGCCTGCTGCTGGCGGCGGTCGTCCTCGCCTCCCTCGGTTTCGCCGAGAACCCGTGGGCCGTACGGGTGTTGATGTTCTGCGTCGGCCTGATCCTGGGCACCGCCGTCCTCACCGTCCAGATCGCCGGCTTCGCCGACGTCCCCGGCCCCGCGATGGGTCGCGCGATGGGCCTGTTCACCATCCTGCGCACCCTCGGCGGCGCCCTCGGCATCGCCGCCACCGCTGCCCTCATCGGCGCCCTCGCCGACGGCACCGACGCCACCCCCTACCGCCTCGCCCTCCTCCTCACCGCCGCCCTGGTCGCCGCCGGCACCCTGTTGGCCCTTCGCCTCCCCACCGAAGCTCCGGGCCCACCCCCGGAGGAATGACGCCGGTGCGGTCCGTGGTCCTCCGGTGCTCCGACTGCCCTACGGTGGTCGGAGCACCGGAGGAGAGCCCATGAACCCTCAGCACTACCGTCTGCTTGAAGAGGCCTGCCGCAGCCTGCCGGACGGCTACAAGGTCGAGCTGTCCGGTGACGTCATCGTCATGCAGACGTCACCGTCATCGATTCACCAGCTCAACCTGGCGATCGTCCAGCGCCAGTTCGAGGCGCACTGTCCTCCCGGCTACTTCCCGACGGGGAACAGTGACCTCTCCTCGCCCGAGTTCGGCACCGTTCGCAACCCCGACCTCACCTACCTGCCCGAGGACGTCATCGAGCTGGGCCGCGAGATCCCCGCCGACCTGGCGCTGATCGCGGTCGAGATCGTCTCGCCGTCCAACCCCGACAACGACTGGAGCGGGAAGGTCCGCGACTACCCGCGGATGGGCTTCCCGCTCTACCTGATCGTGGACCCCCGGCAGAAGACGGTGACCCTGTTCTCCGAACCCAACCGCGACCGCTACCACACCAGGACGGAGCGGGAGTTCGGCGAGAAGCTCCGCATCCCCGCGCCCTTCGACTTCGAGCTGGACCTGACCCGGTTGGTGCCCTACCGGGACTGATCGGCCGCGGGACCCGGGGAGTTCACTCGTTCGGCCAGAGGATCAGGTCGTCCAGCGGGTACCGGCGCGGACCGTCGCCGAGTTCGGCGACGGCCGCCCGGATGCGGTCCAGGTGGGCGGGGGTGAGCTGGAGCGGAGGTTCGTCGGGCTGGTAGGTGGTGCGGATCGGGTAGTCGACGCCCGGCTCGCGGGTCATCTCGATGTGGCAGCCGAGCACGTGCGTCACCGGGTGGCTCCCGGCGAACGCGGCCAGCCGCTCGACGGTGCGCCGGAAGGCCGGCCAGTCGTCGATGTACAGCCGCCCCGGATAGACGGTGTCGCCGGTGAGCAGGAAGCCCGTCCACGGGTCGTAGAAGGTGACCGCCGCCTCGTGGTGTCCCGGCGTGGCCAGGCACTTCAGCACCCGCCCGCCGCCGAGGTCGACCAGGGCCACGGCCTCCTCGTCCCGGTCGAAGCCGAAGTACGGCCAGGCGGTGGGCAGATCGGCACCGACCAGGGTGGTCGCGGGCCGGTCGGCGAACTGGCCGTCGCCCGCGACGTGGTCGCCGTGCGGGTGGGTGTGCAGCACCAGCAGCCCGTAGCCGTCCCGGGGATTGCGGGCGAGCCACGCCTCCACCAGCCCGTCGACCGTCGCGCGCAGCGGGAAGTACGCGGCCTCGGCCGTCGCCCCGGTGTCGATCAGCACCGCCCGCTCCGTCCCGAAGAGCAGGAACAGGAACGGGGCCTCGTAGTTGATCGCCTTGTTCTGCCGCAGGATGACGGTGTGCTCGTCGTACTCGTGGACCTGGATGTCCGGGTCCGTGTTGTGCTTCGCGGACGGGGAACCGTGGATCCACCGCACGTCCAGTGGACGGGCGATCGGTGCACCGGCAGCGGCCATGACGCCTCCAGAGTGCGTCGTCTTGGCAGGCCGGGTACGGCGCACGTCTCGTCCGGGGCCGGTGCCGCTGCACCGCCCCGGGGACGCTAGCACGGGGGCCTTGGCGGCGGCTTCAGTGGTCCGGAGAAGCGAGGTCTCGGGCGAGTTGGACGAAGTCGGTCCAGGCGGTCGGGTTGAAGGCGAGCTGGGGCCCGGTCTTGTCCTTGGAGTCGCGGACATGAACGGTGCCCGGAGTGGAAGCGACCTCGACGCAGGCGCCGCCTTCGGTTCCGCTGTGGCTGGACTTGAACCAGGCCGGTTCAGTGCTCATAGTTCCTCCGCGAGCTCGCCGATGAAGTCGACCCAGGCCTCGGCCGTGAAGGTGAGCTGAGGGCCGGTCTTGTCCTTGGAGTCCCGGATGCGGACGGTGCCCGGGGTGACCGCGATCTCGACGCAGGCGCCGCCCTCGGTGTTGCTGTGGCTGGACTTGAACCAGGTCAACGCATCGTTCATAGCTCCTCCAGCGACTCACTGATCAGCTTGGCCGAGGCCTCGGGACTGAGCGCCTGCCGGAGGATCATTTCATGGCGATGACTGAGGATGCTCACCCTGGCCGGGTCTGCGTGGAGCATGCCCATCGCCTGGCCTTCCTCATACGCGAGTCGTTGATGTTCGACGGTTTCCAGAAGGATGAACTGCCCGTTCAGACCAGGGTGGATCCCCCGGGACGGAACCACTTGAACCGTGATGTGGCGTGCCTCGGCGACCGTCAGAACGTGGCGCAACTGGCGGTGGTGGGCTTCGATGGTCGTGAGCGGCCGTCGTAGGACCCCCTCCTCGATGAGGAAGTTGAAGGCCTTGGTCTGCACCTTCAGCATTTCCTGGCGCTCCAACCTCGCTGCGACCCGCGTTTCGACCGTCTCGTCATCGAGTGGCGGCCAGTGGGATTCGAGGAGCGTTCTCACGGTCTCTTCGGTCTGCAGCAGACCCGGAAAGAAGTGGTTCTCGTACCAGTTGAGTGCCACCGCCTCGGCTTCGTACTTCATGTAGTCCTCGGCGGAGGACGGATATTTCTCGGGCTTCAGGAACTGCGCCCCCGCCACCAGGATCCCCTTCGCGTCGCACATGTCGTCCGCCACCTGCAGCAGGTGCATCGAGGGCTTGCGCCGCCCCGCCTCCATCGACCGCAGGCTCTCGATGCCGTACCCGGCCTCGGTGGCCAGGTCCTCGCGGCTGACACCCGCGCGGGTCCGCCACAGCTTGATCTGGTTGCCGCAGTACTTCCACGACATCGGCGGCGGCGCGGCGGACGAGGACGTGCTCATGGGGTACCTCCAGGCCGATCGGTGCGAAGTTCGACGCTAGACGCCTGATGGCCTGGAGGTATGCGAATCAGCCCGAAACCATCCCCTCGGGTGACCCGAGCAGGTGCGCGAGCCCGTCGGCCAGGCCGCCGCGCCAGCAGGCGTAGTCGTGGCCGCCGTTGAACTCGCGGTAGGCGAGGTCGTAGCCGCGGGCCGTGAGGACGTCGCGCAGGTGTCGGTTCTGGGCGAGGAGCATCCACTCCTGGAGCCCGACCTCGATCCAGAAGCGGGCCTGCCGTCGTTCCTCGGCGGCGACGCGCCGGGTCAGCCATTCGCTGCCCGCGTCGAACTCGGTCTCGTCGGGCCACCAGAAGGAGCCGGACTGGGAGAGCGCGTTGCCGAAGCGTTCCGGGCGGCGGTAGGCGGCGTAGGCGGCGGTGAGGCCGCCCGCGCTCTGGCCCGCGATCACGGTGGCGGTCGGGTCGCCGCTCGCGCCGAACTCCTTTGTGGCCCAGGGCAGCAGGCGGTCGGCGAGGAGGTCGATGAAGGCCGGGTTGCAGCTCAGGTCGTCCGGGCGCTTCGGCCCCATGGTGTGCACCAGCAGGGTGACGGTGGGCGGGATGGCGCCGTCGGCCGTCAGGTTGTCGAGGGTGTCGCCGACGGAGAGCACCTCGCCCCACATCTCGCCGTCCAGCAGCACCGCGACCGGGTACGGGCCACCGTCCGGCCGGTGTCCGGCGGGGAGGTGGACGTCGACCCGCCGGCCGGCCACCGTGTGGGCGAGCGTCCGTCCGCGCGACACGCCGTCGCGCCGCGCCACGTACGGCTGCGCGGGGGCGGCGGGCAGGCTGAGCACCGAGGCGGGGTGGCGGCCGTCGCGGGCGGGCAGCCGGGGCTCGGTGTCGTACGGGTCGGGGCGGGCCTGGTCGAGGACGCGCAGCCAGTCGGGCCGGGCGGTGCCGGGGGCCTCGCCGCGGAACGGGTACAGCTGGTACGAGGCGCGGTGGTCGGCGCGCAGCCGGTAGGTGATCGACCATGCCCCATCGTCCTGGCGCTGCATCAGATGCGGTGTCAGGTCCCCGGCATGGCGGTCCTTGTCGGTGACGGTGTGCAGCAGCGCGAGCACGCCGTCGCAGTCGCCGTCGTGATGGGTGAAGGTGACCAGGCGGTAGGAGGGATCGTCGGGGCAGAGGGCGACGAGCGGGGTTTCCACAGCAGTGACTCCAAAAGGCTTAGGCGGGGCTGCCCTTGCGGCCGAGCAGCACCCAGAGCAGGAAGGGACCGCCGAGGACGGTGGTGACGATGCCGACGGGGATCTCCACTCCGGCGAACAGCACCCGGCCCAGTGTGTCGGCGAGCACGACGAGCAGGGCGCCGGTCAGGGCGGAGCCGAGCACGGGCACCCGCGCGGGCCCGGCCAGCCGTCCGGCGATCACCGGCGCGGCCAGGGCCACGAAGCCGACCGGCCCGCAGACGCCGACCGCCAGCCCGGCCAGGGCGACGGCCAGCAGCAGGCAGGCGAGCCGGACCCGGCCCGGGTCGACGCCGAGTGCGGAGGCGACGCTGTCGTCGAAGCGCAGCACCGCCAGCCGCCGGGCCACCGCCAGCGCGATCGGCACCAGTGCCGCCAGTCCGATCAGGACGGGCGTGGCGACGGCGAGGTCGCGTCCGTTGAGGCTGCCGTTGGTCCAGATGTACAGCGATCCGGCCGAGTTGAGGGAGCGCCGGGCCATCGCGACCTGGATGACGGCCGAGGCGAGCGCCGACATGGCGAGCCCGACCACCAGGACCCGGTAGCCGCGCGCGCCGAGTCCGCCGGAGGCCAGGGTGACGACCAGGACGGCGACCAGCGCGCCGAGCGGTCCGGCCCACCAGGCGCCGAAGGTGCCCGCGGTGCTGGCGGAGATGAGTACGGCGGCGGTCGCGCCGTCGTTGACGCCGAGGAGTTCGGGGGTGGCCAGGCGGTTGCGGGCGAGGGTCTGGGTGAGGCAGCCGGCCAGGCCGAGGGCGGCGCCGGCGGCGAGTCCGGCGACGATCCGGCCGAGTCGGAACTTCTGTACCAGCAGGACGTCCAGCCGGTCGCCGTAGCCGAACACGGCCTGGAAGGTGCGGGCGAGGTCGAGTTCGCTCTGTCCGGCGTGCGCCGAGACCACGACGGCGGCCAGCAGGGCGGCGGCCAGGCCGAGCGAGGCCAGCAGTGCCCGGCGCGGCAGCAGCAGCGACCATGTGCCGTGCCGCAGGGTCAAGTCCGGCTTGGGCGGCGCCGGTTCGCCGCGTCGCGCGGCCGGCGTGGACTCGGCGGGGTCGGCCATGGCCAGGGCGGTGGAGTGCCGGGAGCGGACGATCGCGATCAGGGCCGGGGCGCCGATCAGCGCGACGATCACCGACACCGGCGCCTCGAAGGGCCGGGCCACCACCCGGGCGAGCACGTCCGCGCCGGTCAGCACGGTGGCGCCGAACAGCGCGGCGAGCAGGGTGAGTCGGCCGATCCGGGGGCCGGCGACGGTGCGGGCGAGGAAGCCGGAGAGCAGCCCGAGGAAGGCGATCGGCCCGGCCAGCGCGACCGCCGAGGCGGTCAGCAGGGTGACGGCGACGGCGACGGCGGCCCGGGTGGCGCCGGGTCGGTGGCCGAGGCCGCGGGCGAGGTCGTCGCCGAGGGCGAGCGCGGTCAGCGGACGGGTGGTGAGGGCGGCGAGCAGGAATCCGGCGCCGAGCACCGGGGCGAGCTGGCGCAGGGTCGTCCAGCCTTCCACCCCGGCCAGCGAGCCGAGCACCCACACCCGGTACCGCTCGTACGCCTCGGGGGAGTTGACGATCAGCACGTCGGTGAGTCCGCGGAAGATCGCCGCGACGGCGGAGCCGGCGAGCACCAGCCGCATCGGCGATCCGCCGCCCCGGCTGCTGGCGACCAGCAGCACCACGGTGCTGGCGAGCACCGCGCCGCCGAAGGCGAAGGCGAGGTAGCCGAAGGAGGTCTGCACGCCGAGCACGGCGATGCCGAGCACGACGCCCAGCGAGGCGCCGGCGTTGACGCCGAGCAGGCCGGTCTCGGCCAGCGGGTTGCGGGTGACGGACTGCAGTTGCGCCCCGGCGACGCCGAGCGCGGCGCCGACCAGCAGGGCGGTGAGGGTGCGCGGCAGCCGCAGGTCGCCGACGACGAGGGCGAGCCGGCCGTCGGCGCGGGCGCCGTCGTGGTTCAGCAGGTAGTCCAGCACCCGCCCGGGGCCGACCTCGCCGGCGCCGACCGACAGCGAGAGCGCGGCCAGGGCGAGCAGGAGGACCACCGCCGCCGTGACGGCCGGCCAGGTGGGGCGGGCACCCTCGGGCCGACGGCTCCGCCGGCCCGGTGGCGGCGAATCCGGCGCGGTGGCGGGGGGCGCCGCGCGGACGCCGGCTTGCGAGAATGTCATAAGGTAAGGCTAACCTAATGGCCGAGTCCGTCCCGTGGGGCACCCCCGTCCCGTCGAACTTCTCGGACGCCGCTCAACTTCCGTACCACCGTTGCCCGGAGGCACCCATGCCGTTCGCCCGTCGCCCGCTCAGCCCCGTCCGCCGCCGTGCGGCCCAGGCGCTGGCCGTCTCCGGGGCGGCCGCGCTCCTGCTCACCGGCTGCGGCTCCTCCGGCTCCTCCTCCTCGTCCTCGGGCTCCTCCACGGCCGCCTCCCCGGCGGCGGACGCCGCGGGCGGCGGCAAGCGGACCGTCAAGGACGCCACCGGCAAGGCCGTCGAGGTCCCCGCCGAGCCCAAGCGGATCGTCACCCTCACCCAGGAGGACCTGGACGCGGTGCTCGCCCTGGGCGTCAAGCCGGTCGGCATCACCAACGGCCAGGGGCTGGCCGAGCCGCCCGCGTACCTCAAGGACAAGGTGCAGGGCGTCCCGGTGGTCGGGAACCTGCTCCAGCCCGTGATGGACAAGGTGATCGCCGCCAAGCCCGACCTGATCCTGGCCGGCGACATGCAGGACGAGCAGGTGCTCAAGCAGCTGCGCGAGATCACCCCCGCCACGCTGGTCACCATGGCGCCCACCGACGACTGGAAGCTCGCCTTCCGCGGCATCGGCAACGCCGTCAACAAGCTCGACCAGGCCAACAAGGTGATCGGCGACTACGACGCCAAGGCCGCCAAGGCGGGCGCCGAGCTCACCAGGAACAAGGGCGCCGCCGTCTCCATCGTGCGATGGAACCCCACCGGCCCGAGCTGGATGGAGAAGAAGCAGTTCGCCGGCGGCGTCGCCCTGGACATGGGCCTGACCCGCCCGGCCGCGCAGGACAAGGACGGCAACGCGCACAGCCCGGCGCTCAGCCTGGAGAAGCTCAACGAGATCGACGGCGACTGGCTGTTCCTGTCCACCCTGACCGACGACGGCAAGGCCGCGCTCAAGGACGTCCAGTCCAAGCCCGCCTACCAGGAGCTGGGCGCGGTGAAGAACAACCACGCCGTCACCGTGGACGGCTCGGTCTGGTCCACCCGGGGCGGCCCGCTCGCCGCCGACGTGGTCATCGGCGACTTCGCCAAGGCACTCGGCGGCAACTGAGCGTACGTCGAACCAGGGGGAGCTGCCATGGAGTTGACCATCCAAGGGCTCAGCGCCGGCTACGGGCCGGGGCGCCCGGTGCTCGGCGGCGTCGACCTCACCGTGCCGGCCGGACAGGTGGTGGCGGTGGTCGGCCCGAACGGCTGCGGGAAGTCCACCCTGCTGCGGTCCGTCGCGAGGCTGCACCGCCCGGACAGTGGGCGGGTCCTGGTCGGCGGCGAGGACGTGTGGCGGCTGCGCCCGCGCCAGGCCGCCCACCGGGTCGCGCTGCTGCCGCAGAGCCCGCAGGCCCCGGAGGCGGTCACCGTCGCCGGGCTGGTCCGCTACGGCCGCCATCCGCACCAGGGGCTGTTCCGCCAGTGGTCGGCGGAGGACGAGCGGCTGACCGCCGAGGCCCTGCGCGCCACCGGCGTGGAGGACCTCGCCGACCGTCGCCTCGACCGGCTCTCCGGTGGCCAGCGCCAGCGCTGCTGGCTCGCCATGGTGCTCGCCCAGGACACCCCGGTGGTCCTGCTCGACGAGCCGACCAGCGCGCTCGACCTCGGGCACGCGGTGGAGGTGCTGGAGCTGGTCCGCCGGGTCGCGGCGGGCGGGCGGACGGTGGTCATGGTGCTGCACGACCTCGCGGCGGCCGCCCGCTACGCGGACCTGCTGGTCGCGCTGCGGGACGGTGCGGTGGTGGCCTGCGGGCCGCCGCGCGAGGTGGTGGACGCGCCGCTGGTGCGGGCGCTGTACGACATCGACAGCCATGTGCTGGCGGCGCCGGGCGACGGTGCGCCGGTGATCGTGCCCCGGGCGCCGTCGGTTTGACGGGGCGGAGGGACGGACAGGGCGGAGGGACCGGCGGGGCGGAGGGACGGGCGGGGCGGCTGCTTTCGGGCGGCCGCCCCGCTTTTTTCGCCTCCTCGATCACTCGTTCGAGTGGTTTGAACTTTGCATGTCACGGCCCGAGTTCACCCCGCCCGTCGCGTTGTCAGTGGGCCTCGCTACGTTCCTCGCATCGCTGGTCAGCAGGCGATCGACAAGTGTTTCCCGGTGGGAGGAGTACGGCCGTGGCATGGGTGGAGACGGACGCGGGAGGGTACCGCGTCGCGCTCGACGGGGAGGGCAGGGTGGCGTGCCGCAACGCGGCGGGGCGCGACCTCAAGTCCCTGCCGGCGAAGCTCGGTGACGACCGCGTGGTCATCCAGCTCAAGCAGCTCGCCGAGTGGCTGGCCGCGCACGAGCGCGGCTGCCTGGAGGACGTCGAGCGCTGGATGGTCCGCTCGCTGCCGGTGCCCGCCGCCGTGCTCACCGCCGTGTGGCCGGACGAGGCCTGGCAGGGCGTCCTGAAGGACCTCGTGGTCACCACCACGGACGGCTCCGTGGCCGGCTTCCTGCGCGGCGTCGACGCCGAGCGCGGCCTCGGCCTGGTCGACCTGGACGGGGACACCGTGCGCCTCACCGACGGCGAGGTGCTGATACCGCACCCCGTCCTGCTCCAGGACCTCGACGAGCTGCGCGAGTTCGCCGTCGAACTCGGCGTCTCCCAGTGTGTCCAGCAGCTCTACCGCGAGGTCTGGCACCGGCCCGCGGAGCTGCCGGCGGGCACCGAGGTCACCACCTACGCCGGTGGCCGCTACCGGGAGCTGCGCGAGCTGGTCGGGCGCTGCAACCGGCTCGGCTGCCGGGTCCGCGGCGGCTCCGCCGTCCAGCCGGTCACCGAGGGCGGGCGCACCGTCGAGGCCCGGGTCTGGGTCGGCGACTACTACGAGTACGACGCGTGCGAGACCGGCGCGCTCAGCTGGGCCGGCCCCGACGGCCGTGCCCTGCCGCTCACCGAGGTCGGACCGGTCGCCTGGTCCGAGGGCATGCGGATGGCCGCCGCCCTGTACGCCGGCCGCACGATCCAGGGGGAGGAAGCCGCATGACCGCCACCGCGCACCCGACCACCGCGCACCCGACCACCGCGACGCCCGAGGAACTGCTCGACGCCGGGGCCGTGCTCCCGCCCGGCACCCTGCCCGGGGCCGGCCGCCCCGACAGTGCCGCCGACGTCCTCACCGCCCGCGGCTACACCCACCCCGCGCTCGACGGGCGCCGGATCGTCCGGCTCGTCCCCGGGGCGCTCGGCCCGGCCGAGGACCTCGCCCTCGACTTCCTCGGCCTGGCGCCGGAGGCCGCGCCCGCCGAGGTCGGCCAGGTCCGCCAGGAGGCGCTCGGCTTCCCCGCCTGGGCCCTGGTCCACGACCCGGCCAACGGCCACCACGCGCTCGCCCTGGTCAAGGAGCTGGAGCGGCTCGCCCGCCAGGCCGCCTCCAAGCCCGGCGCCGCCAAGGACGGCTTCGACGAGCTGGCCGTCCGCCTCGGCCGGGCCGTCCCGCACTTCCTGCCCACCTTCTGCGAGGAGGTCGGCCGGATCTTCCTGCGCCACGAGAACCGGACCTACGCCGCCGCCTGGTTCGGCAAGGCCCGCGAGGCCGAGCGCACCCACGGCCTGCCGGTGGACGAGGAGCGGCTGCGCGCCGTCTTCCTGGAGTTCGCCCTGGCCGGCGCGCTCACCGTCAAGTCCCTGCGCCAGTACGTCAAGGAACTCGCCCAGCGGCTCGACCCGCTGACCGCCTGGCAGCGCTTCCGCCAGCTGTGCACCGAGCGCTCCGCGGCCGGCATGGCCCCGTACGCCGGGGTCGCCGAGGACGCCCGCGCGCTGATCAAGGCCGCCGGGCTGGACCGCGCCGAGCACGAACGCGCGCTGCTCGCCGAGCTGCTGGACTCCCCGGCGGTCACGCGGGCGCCCGCCGCGTTCTGGAAGTCCTGGCACGGCGCGCTGGTCGAGCTCGGCCGCAGCGACGCGGCGGTCCGCGCCCGCCTGCTGGAACTGCTGCCCGACCCGTCCTCCTCCGAACCGGCCGCGCACGACACCGCCTGGCTGGCGCTGCTCGCCGAGACCGGCGCCGAGGACCTGCTCACCGGCCCCCGCCCCGAGGGCGCCGAACCGGCCGCCGCCTGGCTGCAGCGCTGGTGCGACCACCACGGCCGCGGCTGGCGCAGCCGGCCCAGCTGCCCGGACACCCTCGCGCTGGCCCGCCGGATGGTCGAGCGGCTCAAGGCCGACGCCGTCCCGGTGGACCTCCACACCGGCATCCGCGCCAGCCGGACCAGGATCGACCTGCTGGACCTGCTGCTCACCGCGGGCGTGCCGGTGGCCGGTCCGCCGGACGGCCTCGGCATCGAGCTGCACGACTGGGTCTCGGAGTGCGGCCCCGACAGTCCCGCCCTCGCCGCCGTCGGCGCCGACGAGCGCTACCGGCCGCTGCTGCGCCGAGCCGCCCCGGCCGCCTGGAAGACGGCCGCCGAGCGCGAGGTGCCCGCCCTGCCGCTGCTGAACGAGCTGTTCGCCGAGTGGGCCGAGGAGCGCTCCGAGGAGCTGTTCGCCGCCCGCGGCCTGGCCGCCGCCGCCGACCTGGTCCGCGCGTTCGCCCAGCACCGCACCGCCGTCCGGACGGTCGCGCCGGCCGTCGCCGACCGGGTCGCCGCCCTCGACGTCGCCGCGCTGCTCACCGACGCCCTCCGGGCCGGCATCCTGGACGAACTCGGCTGGCCCGCCCTGGAGGAGGCACTCGGCAAGATCGCCGACCCGCCCGCCGACGACGCCCCGCAGCACCCCGTCCCCAGCCTGGGCGGCGCGGGCCTGAGCGGCCTGGTCGTCGAGGACGCCTGGCCGCACCTGATCCTCGCCCGCCTCGACCGGGCCGTCGTCGTCGGCCCGGAGGGCATCGTGCTGGAGCACACCCTCCGGCTGCCCGAGGAGCTGCACCAGCGCAACCGGATCCGGCTGCGCCTGGTCGACGGCGAACTGCTGGTCGTCTGGTCCCACGAGGGCAAGCAGCTCGCCTACTGGTCGAGCCGCCCGGACGAGCGGTTCGAGCTGGAGGGCGAGACCATCGCCGGCTACTACTACGGCGACCGCCAGCCCGAGCTGCCCTCGCTCCAGCTGCCCGGTGGCGGCCGCACCACCGGCGAGCGCCCGCTGCACGCCGGCGACACCCGGATGCCCGACGAGCACCCCGTCCTCGGCGACGGCACCGGCTACTGGACGGTGCGCCACGCCTCCGACGGCGAGGCCATCCTGCGCGAACTCGACCCGGCCACCGGCGCCCTGGGCCGCGCCGCCGAACCACCGGTGATCGCCGCCACCGCCCAGGCCGGCCGGCTCGTCCGGAAGAGCACCTGGCTGCTGCCGCTGCAGCCCGGCCTGGAGCGGACCCCGCTCGGCACCGACGGCACCGTGCTCGGCAGCTGGGCCAGGGTCGAGCCCCACAAGGCCGTCACCACCTTCACGGCCGACGGGCAGCGCATCGTGCTGCCGCTGACCGGATACCGGTCGGACACCGTCCCGGTCGGCCGGCTCGCCCTGCCGGGCGCGGCCGCCCCGGTGGTCAGCCACACCTCCGGCGAGCACGTCTCGCTCAACCTGCCCGACCTCACCGGCCGCGCCGACCGCACCGTCGACCTGCACCCCTGCCGCGCCGGTGAGCTCTCCGCCGCCGGCACCCCGCTCGTTCCGCCGTTCCCGCACTGGCACGCCCTGCGCCCGCGTGACGAGGCCGGCTCCACGGTGCTGCGCGGCGTCTCCTCCGAGCAGGCCGCCCGGCTGATCGACGCCGCCTGGCCGACCGACACCGAGCCGGTCCCCGAGGACGAGCAGTGCTGGCTCACCGTCCAGGGCGTGCGCCGTCCGCTCGCCCGGCGCACCCCGCGCACCCTGCCCGTCCCGGAGGTCGGCGCGATCCTGCCCGGCATCGCGGACCAGCGGCTGCTGGCCGGCGTCGCCGGCCTCGCCCGCCTCGCCGCCGACCTGCTGGACCGGATCGCCCGGTTCGCCCCGCAGCCGGAGGCCGAGCGCCCGAGCACGAAGCAGAACACCGAATGGCAGCCCGAGCACGGGCGCGACCACGAACTGCGCGACGCCGTGCGCGCCGTGCTGCCCGAGATCGGTGGCTTCGGCAACAACTGGGGATCCGCCGCGCACTGGTGGGTGCTCAACAACCTGCGTGCCGTCACCGGGGTGCTGGCCGCCCCGCCCGCCGCCGACGGCGAGGGCTGGAGCAGCCCCGCCACCCTCAGCCTGCGCAACGGCGACGTCAGCCACGGCTGGCTGCACCTGCTCGGCCGGGTCCACGCGCTGGCCCACGCGGTGGCCTCGCCGTTCACCGAGCCCGCCCACCGCTCCTCGCTGGTCCTGCTGCTCGGCGAGCTGACCAAGGGCCCGCTGGCCGACCGTGGCACCACCCTGCGCGAGATCGTCCTCGCCGAACAGGTACCGACGGCCGTGAACGCCACCGGCGGCCGGCCGGTCGCCCAGCGCCAGGGCGAGGTGCTGCGGCACGGCGGGCGCACCGTCGTCATCCTCGGCCACCAGCGGCAGTACGCCGACGGCATCGTGCACTGGCTCGCCGTCGACCACGACCCGAGCGGGGAGTTCGGGCCCGTCGCGCACTTCACCACGGTCGAGGAGCGCGACACCGGGGAACTGGTCGACGCCGCCTGGGTCGCCGAGTTCTCGAAGGTCGCCGCGCTGCGCTGCGCCGTCCCCTGGGACGCGGCCAGGGCCGAGGCGTTCAGCGAGCTCACCGGCATCGGCACCGCCCGCTCCGCCCTGCTGCTCAGCCCGCCGTCCGGCCTGCTGTACTGGAACGACATCGCCGTGCCCGCCGAACTCGCGCTCAAGGCCGCCGATTTCAAGGCCGCCCGGACATGGCTGCGCGGACACGACCACACCGGCCTCGCCGCCGTCTGGGGCGCCCTGCTGCCCGCGGACCCGAAGACCCTGTGGACCGACGGCCCCGACCTCGCCGCCGGGGCCGAGGAGTGGATCCGGCGCTTCGGACGCCTCGTCACCCTCCCCGAGGAGGCGTTGGCCACCGTCCAGGGCGTGTCCATCGACACCGTCGAGGCCGTGCTCAACCTCTCCAGCACCCCGTGGCTGACCCGCCGCACCCCCTTCCGGGTCGTCAGCCAGGACGGCTCCGGCCCCCGGCTGGTCCCCGAGGACGGCTCCGCCGTGCCGGACGTCGGCGCACTCGCCTCCACCGTCGCCGCACTGCGCTGGCTCGCCTACCACCTGCCCGCCGACAGCCCGCTGCGCCCGCTGCTGCCCGCCGCCGCCACCGCGCTGCGCGAGCGCCTGGCCGACCCGGAGCTGCTGCTCGACCTCCACGTGACCAGCACCGTCAAGGGCAAGCCGCTGGCCGCCGTCCTGCGCACCCACTTCGGCCTGCCCGCCGAGGGCGGCACCGACCCGGACGGCATGGTCCGCTGCGGCCCGGCGCTCGTCCTGATGCCCCACCACGAGAAGTACGAGCGGATCTGGCTGCGCCCGGCCGCCCTCACCGGCCCCGACGACCCACTGCTCGAACTGATCGGCGGGCTCGCCGACAGCCACTGGTACCGCACCGAGCGGTCGGCCGTCGAAGCCGTGCTCCGGGGCGAGCCGGAGCAGCTGGTCGCCACCGCCACCGCTGCTGCTGCCGCCACCACCACCGTCCCGGCCCCCGGCGAGGGCCCCGCCTGGCTGCAGAACCCGCAGCAGTCCGTCCCCGCACTGGTCGCCGAGGTGTCCCGCACCCACGACCTGGGCGAGGACGCCGCCACGCTCTACCTCCAACTGCTCGCCCTGCCCGACCCGACCGACCGCAACACCGCCCGCTGGACGGGCTGGAAGCCCGCCCGGCTGAAGAAGGCCCGCGCCGAACTCGCCGCCACCGGCCTGGTGCTGGAGGCCAAGCGGGCCCGGGCCGGCCGCGGCCTCTTCCTGCCCGGCGGCTGGCTGGAGGCCAAGGCGCCGGCGCTGCCGGCCGAGACCTGGAAGGCCGCCCTGTACGAACTGCACACCCACCGGCCCGCGCTGGTCCCCCTGCCCGTCCCCGAGCTGTTCGCCCGGGCCTGGCAGCGGACCGTCGACGGCGACGCCCCCGGTTACGAAGAGCTCCAGACCAGCAAGCGCAGGAAGGCCCGCCGATGACCGCCACCGAGACCACCCCCGGCGCGACCGCCACCGTCGCCGCCGCGGACCGGCAGACCGTCCCGCCCGAGGAGAAGTACGCCGCCGAACTGGAGTTCCTGGCCGCCCACGACAGCGGCCCGCGCCCGCCCGGCTGGCGGCTGACCCCGCGCGCCGTGGTCACCTTCGTGAGGGGCAGCGGCGGCGAGAAGCTCAAGGCCGGGCGCAAGGGCCTGGTCATCGAGCCGAAGTTCGTCGGCGAGCGCGCCCTGGTCGAGCGCTGCGTCGTCACCCTCGCCGGGGAGCGCGGCCTGCTGCTCGTCGGCGAGCCCGGCACCGCCAAGTCCTTGCTCTCCGAGCTGCTCGCCGCCGCCGTCTGCGGCACCAGCGCGCTCACCGTCCAGGGCACCGCCGGCACCACCGAGGACCAGCTCAAGTACGGCTGGAACTACGCCCTGCTGCTCGCCAAGGGGCCCAGCCGCGAGGCCCTCGTCCCCTCGCCGGTGCTCACCGCGATGACCGCCGGCGCGGTCGCCCGGGTCGAGGAGGTCACCCGCTGCCTGCCCGAGGTGCAGGACGCCCTGGTCTCGCTGCTCTCGGAACGGCGCATCGCCGTCCCCGAACTGGCCGGCACCCCGGACGGGCAGCTGCACGCCGCGGCCGGCTTCACCCTGATCGCCACCGCCAACCTGCGGGACAAGGGCGTCAGCGAGATGTCCGCGGCGCTCAAGCGGCGCTTCAACTTCGAGACGGTCGGCCCGATCGGCAGCCTCGCCGCCGAGGTCGACCTGGTCCGCCGCCAGTCCACCACCGCCGTGGCCCGGGCCGGCGCCGCCTACGCCGTGGACGACGCCGTCCTGGAGGCCCTGGTCACCGCGTTCCGCGACCTGCGCACCGGCCGCTCCACCGAGGGCTGGGACGTCGAACGCCCGTCCACCGTGATGAGCACCGCCGAGGCGGTCTCCGTCGCCACCTCGCTCGGGGTCAGCGCCGCCTACCTGCCCGACGGCGGGGACCTGCTCGGCCGGCTGCCCGGCCAGCTCCTCGGTGTGGTCCGCAAGGACGAGCCGGCCGACGCGGCCCGGCTGCTCGGCTACTGGGACGGCCCGGTCCGCCGCCGCGCCGAACAGGGCGCCGCCACCTGGCGCACCCTGTGGGACCTCCGCTCGGCACTGGAGGTCTGATCCGATGAGCAGCGCGGAGATCCCCCGCCCGGACGACGCGGACCGGACGGTCCGGGCCGAGGCCGACCGGCTGGCCGCCTCCGGCACCGGCCGCCCCGGGCCCCACCTGATCGGCGTGCGCCACCACGCGCCGTCCCTCAGCGCGGTCGTCCCCGCGCTGCTCGACGCCGCCCGGCCGGACGCCGTCCTGGTCGAGCTGCCCGCCGAGTTCCAGCCCTGGCTCGGCCGGCTCGCCGACGAGGCCACCCTGGCCCCGGTCGCCCTCGCGGCGGCCCCGGCCGGGCCCGACGAGGCGGCCGGGCCCGCCTTCTACCCGTTCGCCGACTTCTCCCCGGAACTCGCCGCCCTGCGCTGGGCCCGGCGCAACGGGGTGGAGGCCATCGCCTGCGACCTCCCGCTCGCCCACCGCGCCGCCGCGCGGGGCGGCGAGCGCGCCGTGGAGCGGACTGGGGAGCGGGCGGGGGAGTCGAGGCGCACCGACGGAGGCCCGGAAGTACCCGGCGTCGCCGACGCGCTGCGCCACCGCCTCACCGGCCGGGACGCCGACGAGGACCTGTGGGACCGTCTGGTCGAGACGGCCGCCCCGGGTTCCTCCCCGGAAGCCGTCCGGCGCGCCGCCCTGCTGGTCGGCTGGGCGCTGCGCCGGGACGCCGAGCGCGGCCCCGGCGTCGACCCGTACGACCTGCGCCGCGAGGCCTGGATGAGGGCCCGCATCCAGGACGCCTCGGCCGGCGGGCGCCGGGTCGCCGCCGTGATCGGCGCCTTCCACGCCCCCGCCCTGCTGGACGGCCCCCTCGCCGCCGAGGAGCCGCCGCACCCGGACGACCCCGGGCACGTCCTGTCCCTGATCCCGTACACCTACCCGCTGCTCGACGCCCGCTCCGGCTACCCGGCGGGCATCCGCGACCCGGAGTGGCAGCACACCGTCCTGGACGCCGGCGGCGACCCGGAACGCCTCGCCGAGGCGCTCACCACCACCGCCGTCCGGATCTGCGCCGCCCTGCGCAGCCAGGACCACCCCAGCGGCCCGGCCGACGCCCGCGAGATCGTCCGCCTGGCCGGCGACCTCGCCCGGCTGCGCGGCCACGCCGCCCCGGGCCGCGGCGAACTCGTCGAAGCGGTGCAGACCGTCCTCGCCCAGGGCGAACCCCTGGGCCGCGGCCGGGCCGTCGCCCGCGCCCTCGAACAGGTGCTGGTCGGCACCCGCACCGGCCGTCCCACCCCCGCCGCCCCGCGCAGCGGACTCGCCCCCGCCGTCGAGACGCTCCTCGCCGGCCTCGGCCTGCCAGGCCCCGCCGACCCCGGCCCGCGGGACCTGCGCCTCGACCCGCTGCGCAGTGACCTCGACCGCCGCCGCGAGATCCTCCTGCACCGGCTCACCGTCTGCGAGGTCCCCTACGCCGAGCCCGTCGCCACCACCGGCGCCGGCGGCACCGAAACCCTCGGCACCCGCTGGCGCCTGCACTGGACGCCCGCCAGCGCCGCCATGCTCACCGTCGCCGGCACCCGCGGCGTCACCCCCGCGCAGGCCGCCGAGGGCGCCCTGCGCGCCGGCCTCACCGACCAGCCGACCCCGCGCGAGATCATCGACGGCCTCACCGCCGCCGCCTCCTGCGCCCTCCCCGCCCTCGCCGAGACCCGCCTCGCCCAACTCACCACCGTCCTCCCCACCTCCGCCACGCTGCCCGACCTCCTCGACGCCCTGGCGCTCGTCGACCGGCTGACCGCGGGCCACTTCCCCGGCTACGCCTCGGTCGGAGGGGAGGCCTCCGCCCCCGCCTCCGCCGTTCCGGCGGGTCGGCCCGTGCTCGCCGCGGCCGGGGAGGTGCTCACCATTGCCGCCGTGCGGCAACTGGAGGGCGTGGGCGGGTCGGACGATCCGCAGGACGCGCGGGCGCTGGTCGAGCTGGTGCGGCGGGCGGACCGGCTCGGCGGAGTGCGGCTGGCGTACACGCTGGCCGAACTCGCCGAGCGGGGGAGCCCGTTGGTACGGGGCGCGGCCGGTGCGGTCCGGGTGCTGCTCGGGCAGGAGCCGGCCGAGGTGCTGGGCGGCCGGGCCGCCTCCTGGGTGGACGGTGCGACCGGTCCGAAGACGCGACAGGCACTCGGGCGGGCGCTGGTCGGTCTGCTGACGGCGGCGGAGGGGCTGTTCGACTCCGCGCCGCAGGCACTGGAGCCGGTGCTGGAGCGGGTCACCTCGCTGCCCGACGACGCCTTCCTGGACCGGTTGCCCGCCCTGCGCGGCGGGTTCGACACGCTCAGTCCGGCCGCCCGCGACCGGCTGCTGGCCCTGGTCGAGGAGAGCCTGGGCGCCCGGCTCGCCGCGCTGCCCGAGGAGGCCGGCCCGGCCGTGCTCGCCGGCTGGGTGCGGGCGGACCTCGCGGCACGGGCGGCCCTCGCCCGCCGCGGCCTCCTGCCCCCGGCGGCGGCCGACACCCCGGCGGTCGCGCCGCCGGCCACGGCCTCGGAGCGGCCTCCCACCCGGCTCCCCGCCACGACCGCCCCAACCGCCCCAACCGCCACGATTTCCGCGACCGCCCCAACCGCCCCAACCGCCACGATTTCCGCGACCGTTACAACCACAACCACCGCGCCCCGCACCCTCGCCCCCGCCGAGCGCTGGCGGCTGCTCCTCGGCCGCCCCGGCGACGGCGGCCTGACCGGTCGCGGTGCCCGACTCGCCACGGCCCTGGACGAGTTGTACGGCACCGGCCACGGCGAGGGCTCCGGCCCGGGCCTGGACAGCCGGGGCGGCAGGGGAGGCCGCGAGGCCCCGTACCCCGGCGTGCGGGAGTGGGCCGAGGAGCTGGAGTCGCTGTTCGGCCCCGGCGTGCGCGAGGAGGTGCTGGCCGCCGCTGTCGCCCAGGGCCGTACCGACGTCCTGGAGACGATCGACCCCGGCGCCGTCCGCCCGTCCGTCGAGCTGCTGCGCACCGTGCTGGACCACGCGGGCGGTCTGCCCGAGGCCCGGGTGGCCCGGCTGCGCCCGCTGGTGCGGCGGCTGGTGGACGAGCTGAACCGGGAGCTGGCCACCAGGCTGCGCCCGGCACTGACCGGGATCGCCGTGCCGCGCCCGTCCCGCCGCCCGGGCGGCGGGCTGGACCTGGACCGGACCATCCGGGCCAACCTCGCCACCGCCCGGCCCGGGCCGGACGGCGGCACCCTGATCGTGCCCGAGCGCCCGGTCTTCCGGACCAGGGCTCGGCAGGCCAACGACTGGCGGCTGATCCTGGTCGTGGACGTCTCCGGGTCGATGGAGGCCTCCACGGTGTGGGCCGCGCTGACGGCCTCGATCCTGGCCGGGGTGCCCTCGCTGAGCACCCACTTCGTGGCCTTCTCCACCGAGGTCCTGGACCTCACGGCACGGGTGGACGACCCGCTGAGCCTGCTGCTGGAGGTGAGGGTCGGCGGCGGCACCAGCATCGCGAGCGGGCTGCGCTACGCGCGGGAGCTGGTGACGGTGCCGTCCCGCACGCTGATCGCGGTGATCAGCGACTTCGAGGAGGGCGGGCCGATCGGCGGGCTGCTGGCCCAGACCCGGGCGCTGGTCGACTCCGGTGTGCACCTGCTCGGCTGCGCGGCGCTGGACGACACCGGGACGGCCCGCTACTCGAAGGCGGTCGCGGGCCAACTGGTCGCGGCCGGGATGCCCGTGGCGGCGTTGAGCCCGCTGGAACTGGCCCGCTGGGTGGGGGAGAAGGTGCGATGAGCGTGACGGCACGGACGAGCGACTGGCCGGGCGTGCGGCCCGAGGTGGTCGCCGAGGTGGTGGCCGGGCTGAGCGCCCGGCTGCAGAAGCGGCTGGACGGCGCGGCGGCGAAGCTGGCGGAGCGGCCGGTGGCCCGGGAGGGCGACGAGTGGCGGGTGGAGGTGGACGAGGAGACGCTGCTGGTGCTGCACGCCCCGGGTGGGGTGGTCGTGGTGGAGGCCGACGTCCGCTGCGGCTGCCTGCTGGCCCCGGCCTGCGTGCACCGGGCCGCCGCCGTCACCCTCTGCCCGCTCGCCGAGGCCGGGCCTGAGCCCGACCCCGAGGCCGAGGCCGGGCCCGAGGCCAGGTCCGGACCCGCGCCCGACGGCGGCACCGGGTCGGCGGCCGCGGAAGGCCGGGAAGGAGCCCCGGAGACGCCCGGTGCGCCGACCGACCGGACGGCCCCCGCCCCGCTCACCACCGTCGAACTCGCCGCCGTCCGCCACCTCCACGAGGCCGCGGCCGCCGTCCTGGCCGCCGGGGTGAGCGGGGCGGGCGCCGTCTCCCAGGCCGAGCTGCTGCGCGCCGCCCACCGGGCACGCCTCGCGGGCCTGCACCGCCCGGCCTCGGCGGCGGTCACCGTCGCGACGAGGGTCCGGGCGGCGCGTTCCGGCGCGCCGGACCACCGCCTGGTGGACCTGGTGGCGGGCCTGCGCGAACTGCTCGGCCTCACCGCCGCGCTGGCCGCCGGCGCCGCCCCGGTCGCCGAACTGCGCGGCACCGCGCGCCAGGCCTACCGGGAAGAGGGGGGTCTGCGGCTCTACGGCCTGTTCGCCGAGCCGGTGCTGACGGCGACGCACGCGGGCGCGGTCAGCTGGGCGGTGGATGCCAACGGGCGCCTGAGCACGATCGCCGAGGTGATGCCGCACGACGACGCGGCGGCCGCCGCCCCGCAGGCGGTCGGGGCGGGCAACCGGACGGTCCGGCTGGGTGACGCCGCGCTCAGCCACCGCGAGTTGAGCCGGGCCGGGCTGGCCGTCCAGGGCGCGACCAGGTCCACCGGCGGCCGACTGGGCGCCGGCGCCTCGGTCCGGGCGGTGCGTGCGGCGGGCACGGCGTGGACGGCGGAGCCGGCCGCCCGGCTCTGGTCCGAACCGGCTCCTGCACAGGTGGCCCGGGCGCTCGCGGCGCAGGAACGGCCGTACGAGAGCCGCCCGGCGGGGAGCGACCTGCTGTTCCTGGACGTCACCCTGCTGGGCACCGCCCCCACCGGCCCGGGCGGGACGCCGCAGCTGCTGGCGCGCTGCACGGCGGGAGACACGGCGGGGGGCGCCGCGGGCGGCCCGGCGGAGGACGGTCCGGGAGGCTCGGGCGGTCCGGTGATCGTCCTGCGCCCCGCGCACGAACACCCCGACCTGCCGTTCCGGGCGAACCTGGCGCTGCTCGCCACCGCGCCCGGCCTGCGGCTGCGGGTGATCGGCCGGCTGGAGCGCGCGGACCGTCCGGAGCTGCGCCTGCTCGCGATCGGCACGCCCCCGGGCACGCCGGACCGACTCGCCCTGCCCGCGGCCCGGGCGGGCCGGGTCAACCTCGGCCTCGAACGCCTCCAGACCGCCGACCTCGCGGGGCCCGGCCCGGTCGGTGGGCCGGCGGACGGGCCGACGGCCCCGGCGCCGTACGGCCCGCCCGTCCACGTGCTCGGGCGCCGGGTCGAGCAGACGGTCACCACCGGCCGGCACGCCCTCGCCCCGAGCGAGGCCTCGGCGGCGGCCGACCGCGCGCTGCTGCGTGCCGCCGGGCTGGCCACGGCCGCCGAGCTCCTCGACGCTCTGCGGGCCACCGCTGCCAACCGTCAGCGCGACGTCTTCGGCCGGATCGTCACGGACGACCACGAGGCCTTCGCCGCCGCCTGGCTGGCGGCGGCCTCCTACACCGAAGAGCTGGCCACGGCGCTGTGCGCGGCGGCCTGGTCCGGGGAGGGGTGAGGGGACTTCCACGGCAGGCCGGCAGGGGAGGGGCCGCCGGGGTATAAGTCGAACTATTTGCACAGACCGGTATTCCGCGCCAACTGGCATACTTGTCGTAGGAAGACAACAGGACGAGACCTCGTACCAGAGCCGGTACGAGACCTCGCACGGGGCCTCGTCCGGCATACGGCACGAGCAGCGCGACGGAAGGGTGGGCGAGCCATGGGAATCCGCGACGATGCGGCCGAGGTCCGGGCCGGCGGCTGGCGGACGCTCGCCGCGCTGCACGGGATGATCGACACCGCACTGGAGAAGGCGCTCCAGGCCGAGTTCAAGCTCTCGGTGGTCGAGTACACGGTGCTGGACGCGCTCTCCCGCCAGGACGGCTGGCACATGCGGATGCAGCAGCTGGCCCGCGCGGCGGCGCTGAGCAGCAGCGCGACGACCCGGCTGGTGAGCCGTCTGGAGGACCGGGGCCTGCTCAGCCGCTTCCTCTGCTCGGACGACCGGCGCGGCATCTACACCGAGCTGACGGCCGAGGGCCGTGACCTGCTGACGGCCGCCCGTCCGGTGCACGACGCCGCCCTGGAGGCGACGCTGGCCGAGGCGACCGAGGTCCCCGAGCTGGCCCCGCTGGTCGGGTCGCTCGCCGAGCTCCACCCGGTCCACACCAAGGCCTGAGGCCGAGTCGGCCCGCTCAGGCTGCCGGGCCGGCGGGCCAGATGGGCCGGGGCCTCGCCGCCGTCCGGCGGCTTCGGGTCTCCTGCGCGGGAGCGGGGTGAGCCGGAGGGCGGCGGGACCACTCGGCGTCCGGTGGTGATCGTGCAGGGGTCCGATACGCCGCGTCGTCACTGTTCGCCCCGGGGCACGTCCGGCCCGGCGTCGAGGGCCCGCCGCGGCAGGACCCGGGGCGTGCGCGGTCCCCGGTCCGGGCCATCGCCCGTGTCATCCTTCGGGCCGGTCCCCGGGCCTGTCCCCGGGCCGTCGGCGCGGCTGACGGCGGGCAGTCCGGCCGTGTGTCCCCCCGTGGGGCTGCCCGACAGGTCGTACATGCGCGGCAGTACGGGCCGGGGCACGACCACGGCGCCGGGCAGCCCGGGGATCTCGGCGCCGACCGCCAAGCCCCCGTTGGCGGGCGGCGCATCGGCGCGGACGGCACCGGCGACACCCGCGACCCCGGGGGCACCAGCAACACCGGCGACATCGCCGAGCCCTGCGGCGCCCGTGCGGG